>JAAEMC010000226.1 GCA_024225895.1 Desulfobacteraceae bacterium
CAGTACAATAGTGTTCGGGATTTGTGGTTAGGAAATTTCCGCTTTGGCTGGCTGCAACAAGCCAATACAGGATTGTTTTTGGTCTTCAATACGGGTAGAGAGGACGGCATGGCAGCTAATAGAAGTTTTACCGTCAAGTATTCCAGATTGTTTGACGTGATAAAGTAACGGTTTTTTTAATGTTGGATTACAAATAGTGTTTTTGATTGTAGATGATAGGTGATTGACAGTGGATCATCAAAAATTAAAAATCAAAAATCATTCATGAATTACGACAGAACACTCCAAATAATAGGACATGTGTTTTTCCTGATACTGCTTCTCATGGGAGCTGTGTTTTTCCGTGAACGGCTGTTGAATTTCGACTCTGCGTTTTACAGTTTTTCCATGCTGTATTACGATGATTTCTATATCGCACATGACCGGTATATTAGTTATGCCACTCAATGGATTCCTCTATTAGCACTGAAGTTGGGTTGTTCATTGAAAACCTTCCTGGTTCTCTATTCCATTTCTCTAATATTGCTGCACTATGTGATTTACAATATTCTGGTGTATGGGTTTAAAAATACGGCAGCCGGAATCTTTTTGGCACTTTCACTGGTGTTGGCTATGAGATACAAATTTTATGCGGGCATAGCAGAAGTGACAGCCTCCATTGGATTACTGGCTTTGTTCATTGGATGGGTTACCAAAGAGAAAGATCAGTTTCCTTCTTTGAAAAAATGGCAGGATAGTTTGATCGCTCTTTTATTAATAGGCATTTTGACTACCGGGCACCCGGCTATTGCCATGCCGCTTTTATACTTTGCAGTAAAATCCTTATTCGTTTAAATACCCGTTGCCTTCATCTGTACATCCGAACACCTGAAATCCTTGATTCTATCTTTTATTTTCGTGGCAGTCCAGTTCTGTTCAAAGGGGCTTACCATGCTCTGTAAAGCATTGCGAAAATCTTTGTGCAGTCCTTTTTCAATGGCCTCTAAAATTTTTTGTGCAGATGAATCACTATCGATAATATTCATTGCCTTAATCCGATGGTCCTGGCTTTTTCCCACATTGATCATGGGAACTTTAAAACTTGGGGTTTCAACGATGGCCCGGGATGAATTACCTATAAAGAGTGAGCAATGCTTGATAGCACTCAAGTAGGCCGCCGGATCTACATCGCCAATATATTTTGCCCGGTGGCCATTTACCCGAATAAATTCATCAATTTGTTCATTGATCATTTTTCCAAATCCTTGGGTCCGGGTTCTTTCAAAAAGAATATCAAAACTATGATATATAGGGTCTGAAAGAGCTTGAAGTAAGGCATTAAATTTGTCATGAACCTTTGATCCATCCTCTGCAAAGGCATGGTATGAGACCAGGAAAAATGGGGCATCCTGGTTTAAGCCCATGACATTGCTGAATTCAGGCCGGCTTAAAAAAGTTGTGTTATGGATCTTTTCAGTACAAAGGGCACCCACATTAAAGACACTGTCCGGGTGTTCGCCAAAATGGATGATACGCTGGCGGTATTTTTCGCAGCGTGTAAAATGCATATTGCTTAATTTGGTCAGTCCGAACCGGAATGCATCATTCCACTCCTTAAAGGGTGCTTCACCTCCCTCAATATGAGCTAAAGGAATATCCAGCATCAGGGCGGCGAGCCCTGCAAAATAGCTTTGCTGGGTATCACCTGTGAGCACCACCATTTCAGGGCGGATCTGGGAGAGTATCTCCTTGTATTCCTCCATGCCGAAATTTTGAAATGTAGAGTCTGCATTAAAAAAGAAACCTAAATTTTCATCAACTTTGATTCCGTCCTGTTCAATTAAATAGTAGCTCATGTTCAGCTCTTCTGAATAATGGCTATCTGTAGATAGAACAGTTAATTCCATATTGTCATCAAAGTTTATTTCATCCATTAAAGGTTGTAGCTGCTGGTAAGCTTCTAGGGTGGTGGCGACAATGCAGATCTTTTTCATAAAATCTCTCCTGAAAGGGTGTAAACGTTTGCTTCTTTAAACGAATGGTTTATTTTATCAGACATAGGGATGTTGCAGGCAAAACCGCGAGAGAACTGACGCTTTACGATTTGAAAAGAGGCAACAAAGGTAGTGTCACATTTTTCCGGGAAATTTTTTCCGGTGCCGCTGCTTCTCAAATGGATTTTCAAGCCAGTGAACTCCTTTTCCATGGCAGGTTTATAACTTTTTTAAGTCTGATCCTTGACCGTATGGAAATAGGATATTTGCACAATCTGTGCCTATGGAAGGGTTAAATAATTTTTAGAAAAGGTATTATGTTACATATGCCATGAGCCACTGGTGAAGCGGGAGCATACATTTAAAATGATAAAAGACCGGATCGATGATTTTTGATGAATAAAAATCTTTTGGGATGGGCAGCTCCAGATAAGCTGTCATGGGTGGATTCCTTGGACTTCTTGGATTAACTCTTTCCAAATTTTTTCAATAGTAGGTTGTATGGTTTGAATAGGTCATCATAATCAGCTTTGCCTTTGACAATCAAGGCCGAAAGAAAACTGACCTCTTTTTCATTGACCACCAGGTTAGCGCTCTGGGTCAATGCATCAAGATCATAGAGGGTCTGAAATTCTTTACCCAAAAGGATGTAAAATATATTTCGCCGTTTATCCATCCCCATCTGCCTCATGAATTTGTGAAAGTCCTGCTCATTTAGTGCATTGGAGTCATATCCGCTGTGATAAACAATGGCAGCATAGTCTTTAAACCGCATGCTGGATATAGCTTCTTTAACACTTAAAGGAATATAGATCTGGTAATCATTTTCCTTTAATGCTTCTATTACGGTGCTGCGCATGGCATCGTCGGGCACAAGAACCATTGCGGTTGGAATATTTTCCGCTAATTTGGTTTCCTGGGAGTCTCCGGTCGAAAGCCATGAAATATCCGGTGCAGAAGGTGGTTCAGGAGGCTTTCCTGCCGCGGGTTCCTTCTTTGGAGGCATTTGGGCTGCGGCCTTTTTGTTAACTATGGGTTCCCCGGTGTTGTCTATTTCAATGGGCTTTTTACATTTGGGACAACCGAATTTAATAGTTTTGCCCGGGCTCATTTTTTCTATGGCAGTTTTGAGTTTTTCCTTATATGCATCTGAAAACTTCAGTATTTGTTTGCAATTTGGGCATTCTTGAATCATTGTTTTATCTCCCTTGAAAAATAAAATCTTAGGTGGCTATTGGTCGGTTTCACCATCACTATTTTCAGCCACTGATTCGGTTTGGTCCTCCTCCTCCTCCTCCTCCTCCTGCCAGTCAATGGACAACCCCTCAATCTGGGATGTCTTTTCCCCTTTTTCTCGCTTTAAAACATCCATACCCTGTTTGAGCTGGTTTTGTTGTGAACAATAGGCAAAAGAGGTTTCTTCGGTGATCAGATCCCCTTTAAACAGGTCCAGGATATGTTGGTCAAAGGTCTGCATGCCAAAAGCCTTGCCATTGGTAATAACCTCGCTAAATGTCCGGCCCTCTGATTCACCATTGAGGATGATGTCCTTTACCCTTAAGTTCATACCCATAATTTCAAGGGCTGCTACACGTCCACCGCCCTCTTTGGGCAAAAGCCGCTGGCAGACAATATACCGAACCGTGTCGGCAAGCCTGTGCCGGACCTGGGGTTGTTCTTCCTGTTCAAACATACCCAGGATGCGGTTGATGGTTTGCCCGGCATCAACTGTGTGCAGCGTACTGACAACCAAATGCCCTGTTTCTGCAGCAGACAGAGCAATTTCCATGGTTTCCCTGTCTCGGATTTCGCCCACCAAAATTACCTTGGGTGCCTGCCGAAGTGCCGCCCGAAGACCATTGGGGAAGCTGTCAAAGTCATTGCCAAGCTCCCTTTGGTTAAAGGTTGCCTCCTTGTGGGGATGGACAAATTCAACCGGGTCTTCCAGGGTAACGACGTGGATGGATTTTGCTTTGTTAATTTCATTTAAAAGGGCAGCAAGAGATGTTGATTTACCGGAACCCGTGGAACCGGTCACTAGAATCAGTCCGTTTTTTTCTTCTGCCATTTTTTTGAAGATCTTGGGTAATCCCAGCTGCTCAATACTTGGGATGGTTGTTTCAAGCTTTCTTAAAATGGTGGTTACGTTATTTTTTTGCTTGAATATGTTGACTCTGAATCTTGCCTTATTTCCCAGCCAGTATGATAGATCACAGGAGCCAGTTCTGACAAGATCCTCCAAGAGTCTTGGGTCGCCGCCAATAAGATTGAGTGCAAATACTTCTGCCTGGAATGGAGTCAATTCTTTTACATCGGGCACCACCGGGACATGGGTAAGCTTTCCCGAGGATTCCACCTGGAGGCCTCTGCCTACTGTTATATTGAGGTCTGATACATTGCTGAAGGTCTCCAGCATACAGGTTATCCAATAATCAATTTCAGGTTTTTTCATGGGATTTTTGTCCTTGTTAATGAATTAATGGATGTATTACGGGTTTTTAGCGCAAATGAATAAAACACAGTTTTCGCATGTTTAAGTGTATACCAAATGTCATAAATAGATTTTGTTCACACAGAATCGAGACATTTCACAGTGTTTGAGTTAACTTATCAAATAAATGAACCATTTGATTTTTGGCGATTACCATACGCTATTTGGTTGTTGACAAAATTATTTTGGTAATCGCGATAATCACTTTTTTTAGTGGGAATTATCTAAAAAAATATCATAGATTTTGTTTCTGAACAAGAAGATCGTTTCAGAAAAATAAATACATAATAATTTTAACCTTGTGATTTCTCCATTATTTTTGGATGCAGAATCATTGCTATGGAACTGTATCTCCCAGCTTGCTATGCGGGCCTTCAGGTTTTAACGGGACTCTGACTTTGAATGTCAGTGCTTTTTATTCTGCAATTAACAAAGAAAAAATTGAAGCGCTCTTTGCGCTGGTTGATCAGGAATTTTGTTAGATAGTCGTTGCCATGTCAAAGACAGATTAATTATTTAAGTACATCTCTTTTACAATATCTCCCAATGTTTTGATCCCTTGTTCCAGCCGGTTCGTCCATTTTATTCCGCAGTTGATTCTCAGACAGTGACGGTAGCGGTCTGTGGAGGAGCAGATTTGGCCGGGCAGAATGGAAATTTGTTTTTGATATGCTTTGTGGTAAATTTCCATGGCATCTATTTTATGGCTCAAGGCGACCCAAATGAACATCCCGCCTTTGGGGAATGTGATTTTGGTGTCTTCCGGGAAATATTTTGACACGGCCAGAGCAATGGAAGATGCTTGGTTTTTTATTTTATTTCTCAGCATTCTCAAATGCCGGTCAAAGGCACCGGTTTTAAGAAATTCGGCAATCACCTTCTGGTTGATGGTGGGGCTGGATAATGTGCTGTTGAGTTTCAGCCGCTTGACCGTTTCTAAAAATTTACCGGGAATTGCCCATCCGGTTCTCAAGCCCGGCGCCAGAGCCTTTGAAAAGGAGGAGCAGTAAAGAACCATTCCTGTTTCATCCAGGCTTTTGAAAGTGGAGGGCCGTTTATCTCCAAAATAAAGGTCCCCGTAAATATCATCTTCAATAATGGGGATCTTTTTTTTGCGGGCAATATCCATAATGGCTTGTTTGTTTTCTTTGGGGATTACTGACCCCAAAGGGTTTTGAAAATTGGAATTTAAAATAACCGCTTTGATGTGATTGGATGTAACAGTTTTTTCAAAGGTTAAAGGGTCGATACCAACCTGGGGGCACCCATGGATTTCCATGACAAACATATTTAAATCTTCAATGAGCTGTAGAAAACAGTGAAATGCCGGGGATTCCACTAAGATGGTGTCCCCTGGCTTTGCCACGGCTCGAAGGCACAGGTTCACTGCCTCAATACATCCATTGGTCGTAATAATATCATTGCAGCTGACCTTACAGGCAAAGCCCAGCATCCTTTTGGTAAGCTCTTCCCTGAGTTCCATGTTTCCGCTACTAAGTTCATAACTGGATAAATATTTCTGCAGCCTGCTCGTATGTATGGATTTCATAATCCTGGACAATTGTTTTAACGGCATAAGTTCTTTTGATGGGATGGCTGCCCCGAGCTGGAGGATTTCATCTGACTGGAGATCGGCAATGATTGTTTCGGCCAGTTTGTTTACCGTTACTTTGCTGGGCCGTTCCGTTACTTTTTCCTTTAAAGGTTTATAAAGAGCACACCGGTTCATGGATTTGACATAAAAACCTGATTTTTCCTTGGCTTCAACCCTGCCACGCTTCTCCAGTTCAATATAAGCCTGGTGGATGGTGGAGACGCTTAATCCCAGTTGATTGCGTAGTTTTCTTAATGAGGGAAGCTTTTCCCCTGGCTGGAATGTCCCTTCAAGAATATTGTCTTCCATTTCATTGGCCAGTGCCACATATCTGAAATTTGTTGATGGCTTCATAATTTTTCGAATCTGTTATGATTAATTTTTCAGTGTTCTGTATCTGTTATTAAAATGGTTTTAATATATACTTTTTTTTTTATCAAGGCCAATGTTTGGAAATGAAAGACTAAAACAGATTGAACAAGAGAATTAAAAAAAGAACTTAAGGATATTGCAGCCATGAAAAATACCACATTATATATCATCACCATATTGATATGGGGCTCTACCTGGATTGCCATTAAATTCCAACTGGGTGCTGTGGATCCCATGGTCTCAGTATGTTACAGGTTTGCACTTTCTTCTTTCTTGTTGATGCTATTTTGTTTTGTCAGGGAGCTGAATATGAAATTTTCTTTAAAAGATCATTTTTTCATGGCTCTGCTGGGATTTTTGCTTTTTTCTTTGAATTACTGGCTGGTATATGTGGCGGAACTCTACCTTACCAGCGGCTTGATGGCGGTTGTGTTTTCCTCCATTGTCTTCATGAATATTGCCAATAACAGTATTTTTTTAAAAGCAACATTGAAAAAGGACATGGTCATGGGTGCCGTCATCGGCATGGTAGGGATTGCCATCATCTTTTTCCCGGAAATAAAATCATTTGATCTGTCTGATAAAGGCTTTTTAGGGCTTGTATTAGGTGTTGCAAGCTGCTTTTTAGCATCCCTTGGCAATATAACCTCTGCACGGAATACGAAAAATAACATCCCTGTGATCCAGGCAAATGCCTTTGGAATGACATACGGGGCTGTATTTTTAACGCTGATAGCCATTTTGTTAGGAAAAGATTTTTCCTTTTCCTTTTCCACCCCATATCTTGGTTCTCTTATTTACCTGGCCATATTTGGTTCCATCATTGCTTTTGGCAGCTACTTAACCCTGATCGGGTCCATTGGGGCGGACAAGGCCTCCTACAGCATTATGCTGGTGCCTGTAGTGGCCTTGGTTATTTCCTCTTTTGCAGAAGGATATACATGGGATATCTATGCCATATTCGGTATTTTGCTGGTTGTTGGCGGCAATTTTCTGGCTTTACGAAAAAGAACTGCTGACTCCTGATTTATTAATTTGTTGAAAAAAAACCACTAAAGTTTTTTAAAGCAGTGTTTCAGAGAAATCACATTAATTCATCATGGTTAAATTTTAAAAGTGATTTCACAATGTTTACGCACGTTAAGCCTAAATTTCCTAATTTTGGCTTATTGATTTATCTGAAAATCGGAGTATAATATTCTCCTATCAGTATAGAAAACATATTGAAGTATTCAAGTTTTCCCAAATCAAAATTCGTAAACATGGAGGCAAATCATGAAAAAATTATTTTTGGGTATTTCTTTTATTCTGTGTGCATTTTTGTTGAACACAAGTACGGTGACAGCCGCAGACACTATCAGGGTTGGTGGATACCTGTTCCCACCGTTTGTCGAAGTAAACAAAGGCAAGTATAGTGGCATTACAATAGACCTCATAGATGAATTAAATAAATTTCAAGAGGATTATACTTTTGTATTTGTTAATACATCACCGAAAAGACGTTATACTGACTCTGGTAAAGGAAAATTTGATATTATGATGTTCGAGGATAAAAATTGGGGCTGGAAGGATAAACCAGTTGATTCTTCAGACATATTTTTAAAAGGAGGGGAGGTCTACATCACCAAAGCCGATCCTTCAAAAGATCAGAGTTACTTTGATAATCTAAAGGATAAATCCTTTGCCGTGATATTGGGATATCATTACGGGTTTGCAGATTTCAATGCCGATGATAAGTATCTCAAAGACAATTTTGATATCCAGCTTGGTATGATCCATGATAGCAATATTAAAAAAGTCTTGGTAGGGAGATGTGATGTTTCAGTTGTTACCATCTCATATCTTAAAAAATTCTTAAAAGAAAACCCGGATAAAGCAGGGCAGTTATTGCTGTCAGATAAGCTGGATCAAGAATATAATCATACCATCCTGGTAAAAAAGGATACTGCAATCGATGTTTTGACAATAAATAAATTACTATCCCAAATGAAAGAAAAAGGTGTGTTAAACCGCGTGTGGGAAAAATATGGTATTCAATAAATATTGTATGATTATTATTTATTAAGGATTGTTTTTAAAAAAAATAAATTTAATTTGAAAGATTAGTCAATAAATGCTGTATAGCAAAGAAAAGTGTTTATCGTAAAAGATTTTTCCTAATATAGAATAATTTAAATTGAAAAACGCTCAGTAGCTGTTATCTTGTATATATTTGGCGGTCGTTTATAAATCCGGTTGGTAACTATCATAAATGAGGCTTTCAATGAAAAAGATACTATTATTCATTGTTTCAGGGCTCCTTTGGACCTGGAGTCTGTCAGCTACGGAGACCATAAAAGTTGGAGGATATGTTTTCCCACCATTTGTTGAAAAATTAAATGATCAGCATATTGGTATAACAATTGATCTCATTAATGAATTGAATAAGTTCCAGCAAGCTTATCGGTTTGAGTTCGTCACTACATCACCGAAAAGACGTTATGCAGATTTTGAAACAGGAAGGTTCGATATCATAATGTTTGAGGATAAAAACTGGGGCTGGAAAGATAAACCAGTTGTTTCTTCAAAGGTGTTTTTAAAAGGGGGGGAAGTTTATATCACTAAAGCGGATCCTTCAAAAGACCAGAGCTATTTTGATAATCTGAAGGGTAAATCTTTTGCTGTGATGTTGGGGTATCATTACGGGTTTGCGAATTTTAATGCCGATGAAACATATCTAAAAAATAATTTTGATATTCAACTGGGCTCGATGCCTGATGCGAATATATTAAAAGTCTTAATCGGCAGAAGCGATATTTCAGTTGTTACCCTCTCTTATCTTCATAAGTTTTTAAAAAAAAATCCAGACAAGAAAAGCCAGTTGTTAATATCTGTAAAAATGGATCAGGAATATAATCATACCATCCTTGTGGGGAAAAAAGGAAAAATTGATCTTCAGACAATAAACACCCTACTACTACAGATAAAAGATGCAGGCATCTTAGACCGCGTCTTAAAAAATTACGGTTTTCAATAAAGATTGCATATCCCTGGCGCAAACCGGCTCCAAACAATCCAAGTGTTGCATATTTAAATGGATCTGTGCTAATTAGATTCGTTATGAAACAATATGTAATAGATGGATTAAGGCTTGAAGATTACCATAAATTAAAAGCCTATTTGGATAAGAATTGTGAATCTGCTTCCATTAACGGCATTTACTGGCTTGAACTGGAAACGGATTTACTTACGGATATTCAAAAAGCGCATGGACAGTGTCAGCCTCATGTTTTTGCGCTGATGCTTGAAGAAAGTCATCTCTCCTGTGAACTCCTTGTTAGAATTAAACGTAATATTAAATGCGACTGCATGGAATACGCGAATAAGAAACAGCGAGACTGGTTGATAAAAACAGCAGATGCTATTCTGGAAGCGCTTGATATTCATATATAATCCTCTGGCCTGAAACGGATTTGGGAAGTAAAATAAGATGCTAAAAATAATACCCCTTGGCGGACTTGGTGAAATTGGCCTCAATATGATGGTGATCGAGTA
>JAAEMC010000227.1 GCA_024225895.1 Desulfobacteraceae bacterium
AATCCAAAGGGGGCGGTATAGTAAAAATTTCCAGTCCCCCCCAGGGCCTTTTCAACCGTCAGCCATTATGTATAGGATTTTCCTGTCTTTTTTTATTCCATAGTGATTCTGAAATAATACGTTTTTTAAAAACAATTAAAATAACTGGAATCACTTAAAAGCAAATCGATTTTGTATCAACCTGCTTCTATTCTTAAGGGATAGAAATGGCTTTTCGCTTATCGCATAATTAATTTGGTGATCCCGCACACTTTTTTTTGTTTAATTTTAAAAATCCCCCAAATGGGTAAAAATCCCCCAAGCGGGTAAATATCCCCCAAATGGGTGATGTTTTAAGATCTTAAATGCATCATTATCTTAAAGAAAACAAAAGGAGGAAAAATGAATTCTATATTATTTAAACCAGCTATTATTGGGACTTTGAAAATTAAAAACAGGTTTATCCGCTCTGCAACAATGGAGGGAATGTCAACCCCGGAAGGGATGCCCACGCCAATGCTTGATAATTTATACTGCAAGCTTGCCCAGGGCCAGGTGGGGCTGATTGTGACCAGTGGTGCTGTGATTGAAGCCTATCCGTATTTTCCGCAAGGTTTGTCTTTTCCCTTGGCAATAGATACGGATGATAAAATTGATGCCTGGCAGGATACAATTGATGCAGTTCATGCAAGTGGGGCTAAGATTGCCATGCAGCTTACTTCTCTTGGTAGGCAGGATATGCCAGAATGGCGTGGAGAACCGCCAATTGCGCCCTCTGCTGTTCCTGTAAACGAGACCGGGGTGGTTCCAAGGCAGATGACAATAAAAGACATTGAGATTGTGGTTGAAAAGTTTGCCCAATGCTGTTGCAGAGTAAAAAAGGCAGGCTTTGATGCGGTGCAGCTCCACGGCGCCCATGGAAACCTGATCAATAATTTCATGTCGCCTTATACCAATCAGCGGACCGATGAGTATGGCGGCAGTATTGAAAACCGGGCACGGTTCACAACACAGATTATTAAAAGAACCCGGGAACTGGTTGGGCCGGACTATCCATTGATGCTGAAGATGAATTTTGATGATTTCATCGAGGGCGGACTCAAATGTGATGATGCCGTGAAAATTGCAAAGGCAATTGTGCAGGCAGGAATAGATTGTATCGAGGTCTCCGGCGGAACCTATTCGGAAAGCAAGGAACACATTTCAGTAAAAGGCATTAAAAAACAAAGAGACGAGTCCTATTTTAAGGACTATGCCAAAGCCTTGAAACAAGAAATTTCCATCCCGGTTGTATTGGTTGGCGGAAACAGAACATTTGACGTAATGGAGCAGATCGTGGGACAAGGCATTGCCGATTTTGTTTCCATGTCCAGGCCCTTTATCCGGGAACCGGAATTAATTCAGCGGTGGCAGGAAGGGAATTTGGAAAAGGCACAATGCATTTCCTGCAATCAGTGTTTTGATAAATGGATTTTTAACCCATTGAGATGCTATGCCATAGCATGTGACAATGATGCAGCAATAGGTTGAATTGGGGCGGGATTATATTTTACGCCGAAGCTGCCTTGTGTCTCCCACACGAATGGTCAGGTTGACAGCATCAAAATATTCTATCAAAGGTATGACAAATTTTCTGGATACACTGGTCATATCCTTAAATTCAGGAGTGGTGATGGTCTCATTCTTCTGCAAAAATGAAATGAGATTATTTTCCAGCTCTTTGATGGCCCGGACATCAAAATAGAGATCATCCTTTGTTTTGACAATGCTTTTGGCATCAATGAGCATCTGAAGCACATCCTTGGCCACTTTTTTATCCAGATCCAGGTCCTGGCAGATGGTTCTGAAAAAGGGCGGGGTCAGGCCGGATGACTTGTATATTTTTTCAATTTTTTCTTTTATCTCATGCTGGTCCACCTGAAGCGCTACTTTATGGGAAGCCAGCTTTACCAGATTTTTGTCCTGGATAATGGCATTGTCTTTTACCAGCCTTGCCAAGATCATGTTGAAAAATTTGGCATCGTCAATATATTGGAATTTGGATTTGAGCTCCTGGCTGGGCATACCTTCTTTTAATGGATTTGCTTTATGGTATTCTTCAATTTTTTCAATACACTTTTCCTTGAACCCATTAAAAAAAGTCCCATCCACATAGATCTGTTTTTCCTTGTCCGTCTGGATCACCTGCTGTTTGGCCAGCATTTTTTGCAAAGTTTGCTGAAGTTTTTTGTCCGGGATATTGGTCATAATTCTCAACAAAGACAAGGAGACCCCTTCAAATCCTTTTAAGGAGAGAAAAAATAAGATTGTTCCTTCAAAATCATCGGCCAAAAGTCCTTTAAGCCCTGTGATGATTTTTTCATTCATTAGTTTATGCTTTATGGAAACCGGGTTCAAAATCTTACCGCCGCCAATGGTCTTGACCGGTGAATAGCTCCTGATGACATACCGGTCATCCTTTATGCAGCAAACCGGGGATTCCAGTCTGAACTGGACAAATGCATCATCTCCGGGCAAAAGTTCCTCACGATCCAGCAAAACCATATATCCTTGTATCTCACTGGTGCCTGTGTGAAACCGTATCCGGGTTCGCTGTTTAGCATTCCTTTCATTACTTTTTAAGAAATGAAAATAGGCATCCACCATATAGCTTTCCCTTAATGCGCCAGGGGTGGAAAGGATGTTGCCGCGGCTGACAGATGCCTTATCAAGCCCCTGGAAATTGATCGCGGTCCGGGTACCGGCAGCAGCGTTGTCAACACCTGAACTATGCACCTGAATTCCCCTGACCTTGGATATGATTTTCTTAGGATAAACCATGATATCATTTCCCACATTGATGCTTCCGGATACCAGGGTCCCTGTGATGACAGTCCCAAATCCTTTCATGGAAAAGACCCTGTCCACCGGTAATCTGAAAATGGATGAGAATTTTCTTTCCGGCAGGGTGTCGCAAATTTCTTCAAGGCAGGTTTTATAATCTTCAAGCCCTTGGCCGGTGGCAGAAGAAACCGGAATGACAGGCTTGTCCTCAAGAAAAGTGTCTTGAACAAAATCTTTGATATCCTCCATGGCAAGTTCCATCAAATCTTCATCCACGAGATCTGTTTTGGTCAAGGCAATCATTCCATATTCAATACCCATCAACGTGCAAATTTCCATATGTTCGCGGGTTTGGGGCATTACACCTTCATCGGCCGCGATCACCATGGTGACAATATCAATGCCGCTGGAGCCGGCCACCATGTTTTTAACAAATTTTTCATGGCCCGGCATATCAACGATGCCAATATGCCTTCCATTGGAAAGATCAAGGGAAGCAAAGCCAAGCTCAATGGTAATGCCTCTTTCTTTTTCTTCTTTGAGGCGGTCAGTGTCCGTACCTGTGAGAGCCTTTACCAGGCTGGTTTTTCCATGGTCAATGTGGCCGGCCGTTCCTAAGATAATATTGTCCAATTTGCTTATCCTCAATCAACCCTTATTCTTTTTTATTTTTTTTAAATAAATGTAAGATATATACAACCGCAACCATAGCTGCACCCATGCCAATGCCGCCGGTAAAGCCCCAGTCCGGCCTGAAAATTCTCATGATCAGGATACCTAAAGAAATCCCGATCAAAAGCCTTACTACTAATATCAACAACGCGTTCATCTACTATCCTTTTCATATGATTTGGGTCAAATAATTTTGGGTAATCACAAACTATAATCAAACAGTGGTTTTAGGTCAACGCAAATTGTAGTATATTCATGAATATCCTAAAAAAGTATTGAAAAAAAACAGGAAGTCTGATAGTTAGGCAAGGTTTTTAATTGCGGTGGGTGTAGCTCAGTCGGTAGAGCACCAGGTTGTGGCCCTGGTGGCCGCGGGTTCAAATCCCGTCACTCACCCCATTCTTTTCTTGAGTAGATCTGAATTTTTTCCCATGATACAATTTTGTTTGGCATAATGACGTTTTTATTCCGGGGCTTGGTGTCCT
>JAAEMC010000228.1 GCA_024225895.1 Desulfobacteraceae bacterium
CAAGGCTTTTCATCTGGATTTTACCTGGTTTATTTCTTTTAAACCCCCATGTCATTGCGTATCAAACTTATTGAATTTTTAGGAGATATCTGTTAATAGGATTCTTTTGGATTTTAAAGGAAATTAAGACATGCATTACGAAGGAATGATTATACGGCCACCAAGCGAAGCCCAAAGTATTCTGCTCCAGGTCACCCTGGGATGCTCACACAACAAATGCACCTTTTGTGGCACTTTTACAGATAAGCGTTTTAATATCAAAAAGGATGAAATTATCTTTGAAGATATTGAATTTGCAAGAGAGAATTGCAAATATCAGAACAGACTCTTCATCTGTGACGGGGATGCCATGATTGTGCCCCAGAAAAGACTGGTAACTATCTTAAAAAGAATTAAAGACCGCCTTCCCTGGGTGGAAAGGGTTGGGCTTTATGCCAATACCAAAGGTATTAAAATGAAAACCCCGGAACAATTGGCAGAGCTGAGGCAACTTGGGGTTAAAATTGCCTATATGGGCCTTGAATCCGGGGATGATGTTACCCTAAAGAATGTGAAAAAAGGGGCAAACTCCCAAAAGATGATCGAGATGGGAAAAAAAGTTAAAGCTGCCGGGATCAAACTATCTTTGACAGTACTGGTGGGCCTGGGGGCAAGGGAACGATCTGACATACATGCCAAGGAAACAGGAAGGGTCTTAACTGCCATTAACCCTGATTTTGTCGGAGCCTTAAGCCTGATGCTCATTCCCGGAACAGCGCTGCATGATGAACATAAAAAAGGGGATTTTGAACTTATTTCAGCAGACGAAATGCTGGCAGAGCTTGGTATGATGATTTCATGCACCCACCTGACCAACGGCCTTTTCCATGCAAACCATGCATCCAATTACCTTCCCATCCGGGCGAAACTGCCCCAGGACAAGGAAAAAACACTGAAACTGATATCACAGGCACTCAAGGGTAAAATTGAACTGAAACCTGAATTCATGAGAGCCTTGTAAACCAAATATTCATTAATTCAATAAACAGGAGAAATAAAAATGGCTGAAGCCAGAGAGAATCTTGACCAGTTATCCATAAATATAATAAGAGCACTGAGCATTGATGCCGTTCAAAAAGCAAACTCCGGACATCCGGGTGCGCCCATGGGTCTTGCGCCCGCTGCCTATGTCGTTTGGAAACGCTTTTTAAAACACAATCCAAAAAATCCGGCATGGATCGACCGGGACCGGTTTGTACTTTCCGGGGGCCATGCCTCTGCTCTGCTGTACAGCCTTTTATACCTCTTTGGCTATGGACTTGACATTGATGATCTAAAAAATTTCAGACAATGGGGTTCAAGGACTCCGGGGCATCCTGAATTCGGAGACACTCCTGGTGTGGAAACAACCACAGGCCCCCTGGGACAGGGTGTTGCCAATGCTGTAGGCATGGCCATTGCCGAGCAGCACCTGGCATCCAGGTTCAACATGGCAGACAAATCTGTTATTAACCATAAAACTTATGCCATGTGTGGTGACGGCGATCTTATGGAAGGTGTAGCGCTTGAAGCAGCTTCTTTAGCCGGACATCTTGGCCTTGGCAAACTGATCCTGATTTATGATGACAATTCCATCACTATTGAGGGCAAAACAGATATTACCTTTTCAGAGGACACCAAGGCGAAATTTGAAGCCATGAACTGGCATGTTGTCACTGTGGGCGACGGCAATGATCTTGTGGCGCTGCAAAAAGCCATCCAGGCGGGTGTTGATGCCGTTCAAAGGCCCTCTTTAATCCAGGTCAAAACCCACATTGCTTATGGCAGCCCCAACAAGCAGGATTCATCTGATGCCCATGGTGCACCCCTGGGTGAAGATGAAATCAAGCTGGTTAAAAAAGCCTATGGCCTGCCCCAGGACAAAAGTTTTTATGTACCTGAAGAAGTCTTAAAAGAAAGCAGCAAAGCCCTGACATATGGTGAAGGATTTGAAGCTGCCTGGCAGGAAATATTTAACGCCTATAAAAGCGAATACCCGGACCATGCAGCCCAATTTCTGGATGCTGTCAGCGGCTTTTTGACAGATGGCTGGGATTCAGATATCCCGCAATTTGCGGAAGATAACGATCCAATAGCAACAAGAGCAGCCTCAGGCAAAACGCTCAATGCCATCGCCAAAAACCTGCCCACACTGATGGGGGGATCTGCTGATCTTGCACCATCAAACAAAACCTATTTAGACTGTTCTACAGAGTTCCAAAAAGATGCTGCCCAAGGCCGAAATATCCGGTTCGGTGTCCGTGAGCATGGAATGGGTGCCGTCATGAACGGAATGTACCTGCATTCGGGTATCCGTCCCTATGGCGGAACTTTTCTTGTTTTTGCAGATTATATGCGCCCGTCCATCCGCCTTGCAAGCCTCATGAAACTGCCGATTATTTATGTATTTACCCATGACAGCGTGGCAGTGGGCGAAGACGGTCCAACCCATCAGCCGGTTGAACATGTGGCTGCGTTACGGGCCATCCCTAACCTCAACGTTATCCGGCCTGCCGATGCCAATGAAACCGCCCTTGCCTGGAAACAGGCGTTGCAAACGCTTGACTCCCCCACTGCCTTGATTTTAAGCCGTCAGAAGCTGCCCATTTTAGATGTGAAGCAGCGGGACGGCGAATTCAATTATGGTGCTTACGCCATCAAACACACAGAATCACCGGATCTGATTATTATTGCCACTGGATCTGAAGTTCATATCAGTCTTGAAGCAGCCAACCTGCTGAAAAAAGACCATAATATTAAAGCCAATGTGGTTTCCATGCCCTCTTGGGAATTATTTGAGAAAGCGCCTGCACCTTACAAAGAACGGATTCTGCCCTCCGGCATTACCAAACGCCTGGCAGTTGAAGCCGGTATCCCCATGGGATGGGAAAAATACACCGGCCTGGAAGGTAAAATTATCGGCATCTCCAAATTCGGCACATCCGCCCCTGGCGGTACGGTATTAAAAGAATATGGATTTTCGGTTGATAATATTGTTAAAAATGCTCTTGAACTGATGAAATAATTCATACTAAGATTATTCACTGCTCCAAGGGACTTTTAAAAATATCAGGTCCCTTGGAGCTATTTCACCAACTTTTAAACAGCATATAAAGGAGGGGAAAATGAAAATCGATGTTGAAACCGACAGCCGGACCCAGTTTGTCGACATTACATCTAAAGTGCAAAAGGCTGTTAATGATTCCGGGATAACAAACGGGATAGTCCATGTCTTTTCCATGCACACCACAGGGGCCATTACCATTAATGAAAATGCAGATCCTGCCGTCCCTTCCGATATCTTAAACACCATCAACCGTGTCATTCCATGGGATGACAACTTTAGGCACCTGGAAGGTAATTCGGCAGCCCATATCAAGGTCAGCCTTTTCGGCCCTTCGGAAACGATACCCATTAATAGGGGCCGGCTGGTTTTAGGTACCTGGCAATCCGTATTTTTCTGTGAATTTGACGGCCCCAGGAACCGGAAAGTTCATCTGACATTCCTGCCTGCAAGCTGATGATTAGTTTGAGTTTATATTGTTTTCCTTTCAAACGATTTATTTTTATTTACAATCTGCTAAAATACTTTATTATTAGGAAACAGGAGTATCAATGGCACATTTAAGAATCAGGTTGGAAGGTCTTGCAGAAACACTTTTATACCCGCTTTACATGCGATATCGCGAAAGCCGCAAAAAAGACGGTCTTCTTATAGACAACAAATATTCAGCCATAATTAAAAAGCTTGACATGGATTTTTCAGAATTTGAAAAAGTTCCAATTAATGAACAATTGGGTATTGTCTGCCGCACCCTGCTTTTTGACAGGTTGACCAGAAAATTTATAACCAGGTATCCCGAAACCGTTGTCGTCAATCTGGGAGCAGGCCTTGACTCCCGCTTCCTTCAGATGGATAACGGCCAGCTTCAATGGTTTGACATTGATCTGCCCCCGGTGATTTCGCTTCGAAAACAATGTTTCAAAGAGACTGAGCGAAACCAGTTTATCGCAGCTTCCGTACTGGAGGAGGACTGGTTGGAAGCCATTCCTCAAAAAGAAAATACATTGTTTATTGCCGAAGGGTTGCTGGTTTATTTTGGAAGATCAGAGGTGAAAGACCTTCTTACACGGATATCGCAAAAGTTTCCAAAATCCAATATGCTGCTGGATATATACAGCAAATATTATGTCCAGGTCCTAAGAAAAACCATCCCCAGTTCCAGTGTATTAAAAAAAATCTATCGGCAGGTCAGATGGGGAATCAACGGCTGGTATGAACTTGAAGAATGGGATGACACCATCACTTTTGTGGATGAATGGTTTCCCCTTGATGTGATGCAGCAGCTCTTTTCAGAAAGCATGGCCCATTTGCAGGTATTCCTCCCGGAGATTAAAGATTTTTCACGAGTTGGCCATATCAAATTGGGAGAAAAAAG
>JAAEMC010000229.1 GCA_024225895.1 Desulfobacteraceae bacterium
AAAAATTTGTGGAAACGCTAATTGAGGTATACGATGAAACCGAACGGTTTTCAAAACAAAAGAAACTTTCCAAATTATTTTCATTGATGCTCTTTCCTAGAAAATTCCCAAAAATGTGGGAGATCAGAAATAAATCCTGCACCCAATTTTTTGATGGGTTTATTCAAAATCAAAAGGTAAAAAATCTTCTTTTATCCATGTGGCCTTATTATGGATTACCGCCTTCTCAATTGTCAGCTTTTTACTATGCCAATGCCACCGGCGGGTACCTGAAAAATGGTTCCTATAACATTAAACCCAGATCCCAGGCATTATCCAATATTTTGGCCAAAACCATTGAGGAGAATAATGGGAAGATCTTTTGTAATACGAAAGTCACAAAAGTATTAACCCATGAAGGTGCGGTCTATGGGGTTCAAACCGAAGATGGGGAAACGATAAAGGCCCGGGCAATAGTCAGTAATGCCAGCGCACCTGCTTTATTTAACCAGATGCTTCCCAGATTTTCTGTATCCAATGAATATCTTAAAAAAATCAATTCTTACCGTCCCAGTGTGTCGACGTTTATTGTATGGCTCGGTTTGAATAAGGAGTTGCGGGGCCAATTCGATTGGTTCAGCACCTTTGTGTCTTCAAATTTGGATCTGGAGGCGGATTATCAGGCTTGTGCAGAAGGTAAAATAGAAAAAATGTCTTTTGGTGCCTGTATCTATGATAATTTGTATGAGGGGTATTCATCTGCCGGGACCTCGACAATAAGCATAATTGCCATGACAGAATATGAACCCTGGCAAAAATATGAAGAGGATTATTTTAAAGGGGACAAAGACGCCTATTACCTGGAAAAAAAGCGGTGGGCAGATATTTTAATTCAAAGAACTGAACAAGCATTAATCCCGAATCTTTCTGAAATGATTGAAGTAAAAGAGGCTGCCACACCTTTAACCAATAAGCGTTATACTGGCAATACCAACGGGGCGATCTACGGGTTTGAACAGTCGCTGGATAACGCCTATATGAATCGGATAAAGAACCGTACCCCTATTAAAGGCCTTTATCTTGCCAGTGCTTGGGGCAATCCAGGCGGCGGCTACAGTGCTGTGTTGGCAAGCGGCCGGAATACATTTGGAACGATCTTGAAAGACTGGGGTGCCCAAGTGACTACCGAAAGATGATTTCACATATGCTTATCAAAAGAGAAAAACTTTATTTTAAAATTCGATACATATCCCATTAGCGCTTGATTATTTAACCAAGTTCCTTTAAATGAGTACCATTGAATTTTTGGAGGCAACCTTTTTTTTAATCACAGGTAAATAATCGTTAAAAAATATGCTGCAAAACGCTGTCGGAAAAATAGTAAAATCCAAAAAAAGTACGATCGTTACCCAAGGGGAAGGGTCACACAAGGCCTTTGTCACTTCTCAAATTTTCAATACTGGTAAGACCGGCATGGTGGCCGTGTTGCCAAATGCCAAAAAAGCAAAAGCATTTTTTGATGAGCTTTCGTTTTTTATGCCCGAACAAAAACAGCAGATTCTTTTTTTTCCGGGATATAATATCCTGCCGTTTAAATCACTATCCTACCACAAAGAAACATCAAGCCGGCGGCTGGCAGTTTTAGCAAGGATCATCAATAATCGGGCAGACAAACTCTTTATCGTAACTTATATTGAACCTTTGCTCCAGAAAATGATCCCTGTCAGCGAATTGAATCAATTTGCCGAGCTTGTGATCAACAATGAGGAAATCGATCGGGACCAGTTGATATTAAAACTGGAAGCAGGTGGCTATACACGCACCTCATTGGTTGAGGACCCGGGAGAATATGCCGTTCGTGGCGGAATTCTGGATGTCTTTTCACCGGGTGAGTCGAAACCGGTCCGCATTGAATTTTTCGGTGATCTCGTTGAATCGCTACGCAGTTTTTCACCCATTTCCCAAAGGAGGAGTGCTGAACTTTCTGAAACCATCATTATTCCGGCAACAGAAGCAATAGTAACCAATGATGAGATGCCCCATGTGCTTGCCAGGTTAAGGGATGCCGGCAACAAAGCAGGACTTGAAGCAGATCAGATTCGCGAGTATGTCAATGAAGTCAGGGAATTTGGCAGATTTCAGGGTTTGGAAAGCATGTTGTCCATCGTATATCAGGATTTGGACTCTTTTTTCAAATATATTCCAGAACATTTTTTATTTTTGATGGATGCGCCTGATGAGTTGGAAGAAAAGGCAGATGATTTTGAAAAGGCGGCAATCTTAAACTATAAAAATGCGATTTCAGAAAACCGGCTGTGTGTTAAAGATTCTTCTCTCTATCTTTGTTTTGAATCGGTTCACAATACAATTATAAATCGGCCTCACATCACATTTCAATCGCTTGTAACCCAATCCTTAAAAGCGGAACAGAGCACTGATATCTTCCATTTTAAATATGAGGATAATCTTGGGCTTTCAGGCAATATTAAGGCTGAGATCACTAAAGATAATCCACTCAAACCTTTGGTGACATGGTATGAAGAAAAAATTGAACAACAGTATTGCGTCGTTACAGTTTTAAGCCAGGATTCCCAGGCAAAAAGACTTGTATCCCTTCTTTCGCCATATGGCATTGAACCTGTGCCAGTATTGGATTTTAACAGTGCTGTTAAGCAAGGTGCCGGTATCTATTACCTTATCGGAGATGTCTATTCGGGGTTTGTTTCTCCTGAAACCAGGCTTGCGCTGGTAGTGGAAAATGAAATTTTCGGTAAAAAGCGTATTCGTCGGAGAAGCACTTCAAGGCGCCAGCTAAAATCCCAGATGATTGCGCCCGAAGAACTGAAAAACGGTGATATCGTCGTGCATCTTGAACATGGTCTGGGAAGGTACGATGGATTGACAACTTTAAAGGTTGATAGAATATCCCAGGATTTTATTCTGCTTGTTTACCAAGATGATGATAAATTATATCTTCCGGTGGACCGGATTGAAATGATCGGAAAATATATCGGGGTGGACGGCTATTCCCCGGTATTGGATAAAATAGGCGGAAAGGCCTGGATAAAATCTAAAGCCAAGGCTAAAGAAGAGGTTGAAAAACTTGCAGCCGAACTTTTGGACTTGTATGCAATGCGAAGGGTGAACAAAGGTATTTCCTATAGCCCGGCTGATCATTATTTCCGGGAGTTTGAAACAAGTTTCCCCTATGATGAAACCCGGGATCAATTAAAAGCCATTGATGATGTCCTGGCAGACATGGAGGCCCAAATCCCCATGGACAGGCTGGTATGCGGAGATGTGGGATATGGAAAAACCGAAGTTGCCATCCGTGCATCCTTTAAAGCGGTTAATGATGGAAAACAGGTTGCCATTGTTGTCCCAACTACTATCTTAGCTGAACAACACCTTGCCACTTTTAAAGAGAGATTTGAAAAGTATCCTGTGAATATTGAATGCCTGTCCCGGTTCAGAACCAAAAAAGAACAAACCGGGATTTTAAAGAAAATGAATTCCGGTCTGGTGGATATTACTATCGGGACGCACAGACTTTTGCAAAAAGATGTCTCTTTTTCAGCGTTGGGACTTTTGATCATTGATGAGGAACAGCGTTTTGGCGTTAAACACAAGGAAGCGCTAAAAAAGAAACGCAGCATTGTGGATGTGCTTGCCCTGACTGCGACCCCCATCCCGAGAACTCTTCATTTGTCTTTAACCGGCATGAGGGATATCAGTGTTATTGCAACTCCGCCTGCAGACCGACAGCCGATTATTTCTTATATCTCAAAATATGAAGATGCCATTGTTGCTGATGCCGTCAAAAAAGAGTTGGCTAGAAAGGGTCAGATCTTTTTTGTCCATAATAATATCAAAACCATTGACAAAATGGCTGAGAATTTAAGTCAGCTTGCACCCAAGGCCCGGATCGGTGTCGCCCACGGAAGACTTTCTGAATCAGAACTCGAGCGGATTATGCTGGATTTTGTTAATTTTAAAATCGACATTCTTGTCTGCACTACCATTGTAGAATCCGGTTTGGACATTCCCTCGGCCAATACCATGATTATAAACAAAGCAGAACGTTTCGGGCTTTCCCAGATCTATCAGCTTAGAGGGAGAATAGGCAGGGGCGATCACCAGGCCTATGCTTATCTTTTTATTTCAGATGAAAAAGGGCTCACCAAGGATGCTAGAAAACGGTTATCTGCCCTTATGGAGCACCGGGACCTGGGATCTGGATTTCAAATTGCCATGAAAGATCTCCAGATCAGGGGCGCAGGTACTGCATTGGGTGCATCTCAATCCGGGCATATTGCGGCAGTTGGATACGACATGTTCTTAAAATTATTGGATATGGCTGTTAATGACCTCAAAGGGGATGTCAAACTTGCCCCCCTTGATCCGGAAATCAATGCTGCCATGTCCTCTGGTTTTGCTGAGGATTATATCGAATCTGTTGAACAAAGGCTGACCCTTTATAGACGGTTATCCCGGATGTCTGAAGTTTCTGATATCAAGGAAATAAAAAATGAATTAGTGGACCGCTATGGCAAGCTTCCAAAAGAAGCGGAAAATATGCTTTTGAAAATCATGCTAAGAATTTTTTGTATAAAGGCCGGAGTAAAAAAACTGGATATCGGTCCCAATGTTCTGATTTTATCTTTTTCCATGGCCCATTTAAATCAATCCTTGGATGCAATATCAAGACGGCTGCCCAACCATGAGTTCGTAAAAAAAGACAGTTTGAAAATTCGTCTGGGACATAAGCGAATTCATATTTCAAAAACTCTTTTGGAAACCAAAAATATCCTAAAGTCAATTGCAGCGCTTTAATCTTGTCAGTCTTTCAAATTTTTATTAAGAAGTATGTATGAATCTTAAAAAAGTCTTGATTATTTTTGCAGTATCCATAACTTTAATTTTTGGTGGTATTGTTATCTTCATCTCTTCCTATGACTTTTCCTCAAAGGTTACATTGATAACCGATATCATCTACAAACAAACCGGTCGAAAACTGCAAATTAAAGGCGAAATAGATTTAAAAATCGGTCTGAGCCCATCCCTTGTGATGGAGGATATTATTTTTGACAATGCATCCTGGTCTGATACACCTGAAATGGTAAAAGCAGAAAAGTTTAAAGTGAAGCTGGAAATAATACCGCTGTTCAAACGGCAGATTATCGTCAGGCAGATAGTATTAATTCATCCTGAAATTTTTATTGAAAAAAATCAAAAAGGCCAATTCAATTTTGAATTTCATCCAAAAGATCAGGCAAAAGCAAAGTCAAAGAACAAAAAACAAATCAATTTTAAGGACATCGTCTTAAGTGATCTTCTGATAGAGAATGGTAAAATCGTATTTTTTGATGCCAAAACTCAAGAAAAACAGGAAATAGCCATTCCAAAACTGACAGCCACAGTAAAGGATCTCAACAGCCGGGTTGAATTTAATCTTAAAGCTGAATACGGGCACTTGAATTTATCTGCCAAAGGATGGGCAGGATCCATTGCAATGATATTAAAAAAGGAACCTGACTACCCGTTTGAAGTAAATGCTTTTATCAATTATTCCGATCTCTTTGTTAAAGGTGAGATTTTAAATATCTTTAAAAAGGAAAAGCCGTTGATCCGGCTTGAAATA
>JAAEMC010000230.1 GCA_024225895.1 Desulfobacteraceae bacterium
AAATCAAGGTGTTGCCCGCCATAAAAAAAGATGATACAAATCTTAAAATACATAAAAATCAAGGGAAGACACGGGATGGAAAGAAAAAAAACCATAATGAACGACCAGGATTTCAAACGGGTGATCACCAGAATATCCCATGAAATCATTGAAAAACACAAAGGCGTTGAAAACCTTGCGCTGGCCGGTATCCTGACACGGGGAGACGCCCTTGCCAAAAGAGTGGCGGACAAAATCCATGAAATTGAGAATACCCGGGTCCCCGTGGGAAGTATGGATATCAACATGTACAGGGATGACTGGACAAAAATAAGCCATCAGCCCATCGTCAGGCCATCGAACATCCCTTTTTCAGTGGACGATAAAGATATCATCCTTGTGGACGATGTCCTGTTTACCGGCCGTACCATCCGCGCCGCCATGGACGCATTGCTGGATTTTGGAAGACCGGCCAGGATTGAACTTGCCGTCCTGGTAGACAGGGGACATCGCGAGCTTCCCATTCAGGCGGATTATAAAGGCCTCTCTGTTGATACGGACCATGACGCCACGGTCAATGTCCATGTCCTTGAACATGATAACGAAGACAGTGTTTACATGGAAAAAAAATAACAACGAATAAACCCTCTCAACATTTATATTTTTTGGAATTGAACATCAATGAGTACAAAAGCGCACAAACAAGGGGCACCCAAACATGTCAGAATCGCCGTCATATCCGTTTCTACAACCCGGAATCTTTCCGAGGATAAAAGCGGCGCATGGATCAAAAAACAGGCAAAAAAGGAAGGTCATGAAGTGGTAATCCACCAGGTGGTTACTGATGAAATCAACGCCATCAGGGAGATGGTGGAACATGTGACAGATAAAATTGAGCCCAACGCAGCCATTTTGTCCGGCGGCACCGGCATCAGCCCCAAAGACGTCACCATTGAAGCGGTACGGCCTCTTTTTAAAAAGGAATTAACGGCTTTCGGTCCTATCTTTGCCCAACTAAGCTTTGATCAGATCGACTCGGCAGCTATTCTTTCCAGGGCCACGGCAGGAATTATCAACAATACTATTGTCTTTTGTATGCCCGGAAGCATCAAGGCCTGCAAGCTCGCTTGCAATGGATTGATCTTTCCGGAACTGGGACACCTTATTAAACATATCAGGGAATAAATATGCAGGAATTAGAAAACTTAATCAGCAATTGGAATGACACAGAATCAAAAACCAAAAAAGCATTTACCGAACTTTATGACCACCTCAAAACCCTTGAAGAGACTACATTTGAGTTTGTAGCAAGACCCAATGTGAGCTACTCTTTAAGGCCCAGGCACACGACCCAGAAAAATCGCAGCTTATTTGCCATGGTAGATATTATTGATGATGATCCGTCCGAAAGATGGCTCTCTGTCTGCTTTTACGGGGAGATGATTTCCGATCCCGAAGAAGCCGGGGAGCTTATTCCCGAAGGGCTTTTAGGAGAAGACGGATATTGTTTTGATCTGTATGAATACGATGAAAATGAAGTGGCATATCTTAAACAGCGCCTGAGCCAGGCGCACGAAAATGCCCGGGAATAAACCCGAATCACTAATAAAAAACAAGCAGGATCATTGTCAATGATTGACATCACTATAAATAATCAATAATCTATAGCTATAGCAATTAATTATCAGAATCCCGGCAAATAAGCGTGAAATAATTTTTTAGTCACAAAATCTTTTAGCAGGCTTTGCAAAAAAGTCAGTGCACGTAGAAGTGGTGTAACTGAAGGGGCGGAGCTATGTTTTTTGGCGACAATAGCCGGGGTTGATATTTTTCAAAATTAAAAGAACTGCAAATAAGTGAGGCCTCCCCAAACATGAAAAAACGCCTGACAACCATTTTAAAAAACATAATTAAAACGCAGGATGACATATTCTTGTTTGCATATCTATTCGGTTCCCAGGCAAAGGGAACATCTTCTGTAAAAAGTGACCTTGATATTGCTGTCTTTTTAGATCATTCCGTTAAAGATCGTTTTTTTGATATAAAAACCAATCTTTATCTCCAACTCAGCAGAACATTAAAACGAAATGATATTGATATCATTATTATAAACCAATGTAGAAACATCATTCTTTTGAATCAGATTATCACCAATGGACAGCTACTTTATGAAAAGAATAAATCTGCAAGACTTGACTACGAGCAGAAAATTCTTCACAGCGCCATTGACTTCAAATCCCAAAGAAAAATGGTAATGGGGGTATAGTGGAAAGAATCATTCAAAACCTCTTACGAAAAGGCGAGACTGAAAACCTTGAGTTTAAAAGTTCATTTGGCAAAGAAACGATTGAGTCTCTGTCCGCTTTTGCCAACAGCAAAGGAGGCATTGGCGGAGTAAGTGATTTGCTAAATCTCATTAAAGCCAATCCTGGAAAAAGATCTAATGAATACCTGAAATGCCAATCATTTGAAATAAAATCTGATACCTGATGTAGGGGCGGACCTGTGTGTCCGTCCGTTTCTGGAGTCTGTGCAATTGTTCAGACGGGCAGACACATGGGTCTGCCCCTACAATCCAAGATATAATTAAACGGAGCATCTATTTGAGAAACACTATAAAACTAACCAACCAAACCTTCCTGAAACCCAGGAGGTTGTTTTGACTGTGTTCACCAGCGAGAATCTACGTCCCATGAAAATCACACATCTTGGTGCCCAAAATTGCGTAACAGGCTCCTGCCACCTGGTTCAGACACCTGCTGTCAATATCCTGGTAGACTGCGGCAAAGCCTATGGTAGCGACCCGGAACTACCCTTTGAAAAGTTCCCCGTTGCCCCGGAAAAGATCGACTACCTGTTTTTAACCCATGCCCATATTGATCACACCGGCCGGGTACCCGATCTCATTGGTGCAGGATTCAATGGAGAAATCATCTGCACCCATGCAACAAAAGCCCTGTTAACCCCCATGCTCCGCGATGCGCTTTCATTTTCTTCCAGAACCGACAAACAGATAAAACTTCTGGAAGAAAAGATAGATGACCTGTCCTGGGGCTTTGAACTTGATGAAGCATTTTCCCTTAAAAAGAAAATCACTTTTAAACTGAAAAATGCCGGCCATATCCTGGGCTCTTGTTTTATACAGTTCACATTTCCGGCCCAACCCAAAAATTTCACCGTCACTTTCTCAGGAGACCTTGGCTGCAAAGATACCCCTATACTGCCGGACCCGGATACACCCGACACCTGTGATCTGCTCATTATGGAGTCTACCTATGGCGATCGGAACCATGAAAACAGAAAAGATAGAATCAACACCCTGAAAAAAGCCCTCGACAAAGCCCTTGCGGACGACGGTATTATCTATATCCCGGCCTTTGCCCTTGGCAGAACCCAGGAACTGATCTATGAGCTGGATCGCATAAAAACAAAAGTGCCTGTATTTATCGATTCTCCATTAGGACTTGAAATAACCGAACTCTACTCAACCCTGGAGGACTTCTGGGACAAAGAAGCCAAATCACTGAAATCAAAAGGCGACCACCCCATCGACTTTAAGAACCTCTACAGTGTTGAAAGATACAAAGATCACAAAAAATTGTTAAACATAAAAGGACCGGCCATCATCATCGCCGGTTCCGGCATGTGTACCGGCGGCCGGATTGTTGACCATCTTGAAAACGGTCTCAATGACCCTGCAAACGATATATTTTTTGTCGGCTACCAGTCAAAAGGCACACCAGGCCGTAAAATTATTAAAAAGAAAACACCAGCTAAAGCCGGTATCTACACCCTGACAGGCTATTCTGCCCATGCAGACCAGAACGCACTGATCTCCTGGGTAAATGCCATGCCGGAACCGCCAAAAGAAATCCGGCTGGTCCATGGCGAAGACAATGCCCGGAAAACCTTGGCCCGGATATTAGAAAAAAAATAGGAAGTGCCTTAAACACAATCGAGTAAAAAATAGATCCACCGTTTTCATCTTCAGTCTTGCTACCATTGGAGACCTTTGAACAAATTAAAAAGCCAATTAGATTCAATAGAGAAAAATCAATAACAAATGGATAATCAATAATGGGGAAAAAAGCGTTAATAACCGGCGTTACCGGGCAGGACGGCGCTTATCTTTCAGAATTTTTACTGAATAAGGGATATGAAGTTCACGGTATCAAACGGCGGGCATCGCTGTTCAACACCGACCGTATCGACCATCTTTACCAGGACCCCCATGAAGAGAAAAGAAATTTTATACTTCATTACGGGGATTTGACCGACGCCACCAACCTGATCCGGATACTGCAGCAGGTAAAACCGGATGAAGTATACAACCTTGCTGCCCAGAGCCATGTGGCGGTTTCTTTTGAGTCCCCGGAATACACGGCAGATACGGATGCCTTGGGAACACTAAGACTGCTTGAAGGAATAAGGCTGCTCGGTCTTGAAAAAAAGACCAAGTTTTATCAGGCATCCACATCAGAACTTTTTGGAAAAGTGCTTGAAACCCCCCAAACAGAGAAGACCCCCTTTTATCCCCGAAGCCCCTATGGCGTGGCAAAGATGTATGCCTTCTGGATTGCGGTAAATTACCGGGAAGCCTATGGTATTTATGCCTGCAATGGAATTCTTTTCAACCACGAATCCCCGATAAGAGGAGAAACGTTTGTCACTAGGAAAATTACCAGGGCTCTTGCCAGGATCAAGCTTGGCCTTCAAGATTGCCTCTACCTGGGAAATCTGAGCGCTAAAAGGGATTGGGGCCATGCCAAGGATTTCGTAAAGATGCAATGGCTGATGCTCCAGCAGGACCGGCCTGACGATTTCGTTATTGCCACAGGCAAGCAGCATTCGGTCCGGGAATTTGCGGCCCTTGCAGGACAATACCTGAACATTGATATTTCATGGGAAGGCAAAGGAAAAAACGAAAAAGGCATTGATACGAAAACAGGAAAAACCATCATTGCCATTGACCCTAATTATTATCGCCCCACAGAGGTGGATTCCCTTTTGGGAGACCCGTCAAAAGCAAAAAATAAATTGGGGTGGACAACTGAAATCTCTTTTGAAGAATTGGTAGAAGAAATGGCCCGGCATGACCTTCTCCTTGCTGAAAAGGATAAATTATCCCGGGACCATGGATTTGACACCTGTGACTATAACGAATAAATCTGTGAAACAAAAATCTAAAATATTTGTTGCCGGTGGCAGAGGGCTTGTGGGTTCTGCCATTATCCGCTGCCTTGAAAAAAATCAGTACTCCCACATCCTTGCCCCAAGCCGTTCAGAACTTGACCTGATGGACAGGAAAGCTGTTGCCGATTATTTTAAAACACACGGCCCGGACTATGTATTCATGGCTGCGGCTAAAGTGGGCGGCATTCTTGCCAACAATACCTTCCCGGCGGAATTTATTTTTCAAAACCTGATGATCCAGAACAATCTGATTCACCAAAGCTATGTCCATAACGTTGAAAAACTCCTTTTTCTCGGTTCTTCATGCATCTATCCCAAACATTGCCCCCAGCCCATGAAAGAAGAACACCTGATGACAGGCCCCCTGGAACCGACCAACTCACCTTATGCGGTTGCAAAAATCGCCGGCATAGAAATGAGCTGGGCGTATAACAGACAATACGAAACCAAATTTATCCCGGTAATGCCGACCAATCTTTACGGCCCTAATGACAACTGCGATCTGGAAACCTCCCATGTACTGCCGGCACTGATCCGAAAATTCCATGAAGCCAAAGAGCAAAATCTTCCCCATGTAACCGTCTGGGGAACCGGCTCCCCCAAAAGAGAATTCCTTCATGTGGATGACCTGGCCAATGCCTGCATCTTTGTGATGAATAAAAATTTTGAAAAATCCTTTTATATTGAAAAGCCGCTTTTGAACATCGGAACCGGCAAAGATATCACCATCAAAGAGCTGGCAATGCTTATTAAAAAAATCACGGATTACAAAGGCGAAATCGTTTTTGATACATCCAAACCCGATGGAACCCCCCAAAAATTATTGGATACTGCCCGATTGCAATCAGCCGGCTGGAAGGCATCGACGACATTAAAAAAAGGAATACAAGATACCTATGAATGGTTTTTAAAACAACCAGTCTAAACACACTACCAATAAAACAATCAGTGCAGATAAAAATTTTTTATATCTGCAAAACATTTGACTGAAATATTGGTCAATATTAACATCCCCATCAAATATAAAACATAGGCAAGAATTCATTATGCGTAAGGGAATCATTCTAGCAGGCGGCTCAGGGACAAGGCTTTATCCCCTCACATATTCTGTTAGCAAACAACTGATGCCGGTATATGACAAGCCTATGATCTACTATCCTTTGTCTACTTTAATACTCTCAGGCATCACTCAAATACTCATAATCACAACACCCCAAGATCTTGACAAATTCAAACATCTTCTTGGAAACGGGTCTCAATGGGGCATCTCCTTGACGTATGAAATTCAGCCGTCTCCGGATGGGATTGCCCAAGCTTTTATTATTGGAGAAGAATTTATTGGCGATGATCCTGTCACACTAATCCTTGGTGATAATATTTTCTATGGAGAAGGGTTGTCAGAACGGCTGCAAGTTATTACCAAAAAAAATAACCGGGCGACGATATTCGGGTATTATGTAAAAGATCCGCAGCGATATGGCGTTGTTGAATTCGATGATAATAGTAATGTCATCAACTTAGAAGAAAAACCCAAAATTCCAAAATCTAACTATGCAGTCACAGGATTATATTTCTATGACAATGATGTAATAGAAATTGCAAAACTCCTCAAACCATCTGCAAGAGGCGAACTTGAAATTACAGATATTAACCAAATGTATTTGTCACGAAATATGCTGGACGTCGAACTCTTCAGCAGAGGGACTGCCTGGCTGGATACAGGAACTCACGAATCCCTTTTGGATGCTGCAACGTTCATCAGAGTTGTGGAAGACCGTCAAGGTCTGAAAATAGCCTGCCCAGAAGAAATCGCCTATCGGATGAATCTGATCAATAAGAATCAGTTGGAAAAACTATCAATCCCAATGAAAAATAACGGATATGGGCAATATCTACTTAATCTTTTAAGTCAATAAAACCATGAAATACACACCGCTTGCTATTCCTGATGTATTTTTAATAGAACCTGAAATATTCGGAGACCATCGGGGCTTTTTTATGGAAACTTTCAGGGACAAAGAATTCCAAAGAAACATCGCCCCGTTTACCTTTGTTCAGGATAACCACAGTAAATCCAACCAAGGGATTTTAAGAGGGCTTCATTATCAGATAAAAAATCCCCAGGGCAAACTGGCCAGAGTAATTCTTGGAAAAGTCTTTGATGTGGTTGTAGACATTAGAAAATCATCTCCTAATTTTGGCAAATGGCTCGGTATCACGCTATCGTCTGATAACAAAAAAATGCTTTGGATACCTCCGGGATTCGCCCATGGATTTTATGTTTTAAGCAAAGAAGCGGAATTCATGTATAAATGCACTGATTACTATGCACCTGAGTATGAGCGAAGCATTATGTGGAATGATCCGGCCATCGGAATAAAATGGCCAATCATCCAGGGTACAAAGCCAGCTCTATCGCAGAAAGATAAAGTGGGGCTGCAACTTGAAAATGCAGAGGTATTTCATTGAAAGTTCTTTTACTTGGATCAAACGGGCAGCTTGGATGGGAATTGCAACGGACTTGCCCGGACAGTGTTTCCCTAACTCTTTACGATTACCCAAAAGTGGATTTCTTGAGCAGCGATAGTATCAGCCAATGTATTCAAACAATCCGACCTGAATTTATCATTAATGCAGCCGCGTATACAAATGTTGACAAGGCGGAGCAGGAAAGAGAACTGGCCCAAAAAATAAATCATGAAGCTGTCGTAAAAATTGCAGAGCATTGCAAGCAACTTAAGATATTCCTTGTCCATATTTCCACAGACTTTATATTCAATGGCAAAAGCCACAGGCCCTATATGCCTGAAGACACCCCGAATCCTATATCAGTTTACGGAGAATCGAAACTTCAAGGAGAGCGGGCTGCCCTATCAATCTTGAAGGATCAGACTCTGATTATCAGAACAGCATGGTTATATTCTTCCCATGGTAACAATTTTGTAAAGACCATGCTCAAGCTGATGAAAATAAAACCTGAATTAAGTATCATAGATGAACAGGTTGGAACCCCCACATGGGCATATGGGTTTGCAAAGGCAATATGGAAAGCAATGGATAAAAAGCTTAAGGGGATCTACCACTGGACTGATGCAGGTGTTGCTTCATGGTATGATTTTGCTGTTGCCATTCAGGAAGAGAGTATCCGTGAGGGTCTTCTGGACACTCCCATCCCCATTCACCCTATCCCGTCCAGTAAATATCCGGTCCCTGCAAAACGACCCATATATAGCGTTCTAGATAAAACTTCGTTTTGGCATGCATTGCATGAATATCCACCCCATTGGCGCGCACAACTTCAAGCCATGTTAAAGAAGCTTGTCCAATGAAAAACATATTGGTGACAGGTGGGGCCGGCTTTATCGGCACCAATTTTGTTTACTATTGGCTGAATAAATATCCTGAAGATCATTTGGTGGTGTTAGATGCGTTGACCTATGCCGGGAAAAGAGAGAACCTTGAAAAAGCTGAAAAAAATCCAAATTTTGAATTTGTTCATGGAAATATTTTGAATCAAACATTAGTTGAATCACTGTTTGTCACATATAAAATTGATACACTTGTGCATTTTGCTGCAGAATCCCATGTTGACAAATCCATTAGCGGCCCAGATGAATTCATAAATACGAATATTCTTGGTACGCACTCCCTTTTAAAAGCTGCAAAGAAAATATGGCTTGATAAAAAAAAGGAACCTCATCGGTTTCACCACATCTCCACTGATGAAGTTTATGGGTCTTTAAACCCTGCGGATCTGCCATTTAAGGAAACCACACCGTATGCACCAAATTCTCCGTACGCAGCTAGCAAAGCGGCTTCAGACCATCTGGTAAGATCCTATCATAAAACCTACGGTCTTCAAACAACGGTCAGCAACTGTTCCAACAACTATGGACCGTATCAATACCCGGAAAAACTAATCCCTTTGATGATCACAAATATTTTATGTAATCAGCCAATACCCGTGTACGGAGATGGTCAGCAAATTCGTGACTGGCTCTATGTGGATGATCATAACCAGGGAGTGGATTTAATCCTTAAAAAAGGGAACCCTGGTGAAACATATAATATCGGTGGAAATAATGAATGGACAAATTTAAATATTGTAAATCTGGTTTGCGATTTAATCCATGAAGCATTTTTACAGAATAAAAAATTAGGGGCCCAATTTCCTGAATGCTCTTCTTCAAAGGGTATTCATCCTAATAAATTAATTACCTTTGTTAAAGACAGATTGGGCCACGACCGCCGGTATGCCATTAACGCTGAAAAAATAACTGCGAAACTTGAATATGCATGCATGGAATCATTTGAAACAGGTATTCAAAAAACAGTGCAATGGTATCTTTCTTCTAATGATGAGTCATAGTAAAGAAACTTCATAACCCTTGATGACATACAAATGTTTGTTGCTGCAAAAGTGGTTTAGAATCAACTCAGATCCTGAACTTGAGAGCCAGATTCACAAACATAGCAAAAAATAATATTGACATCTGGCTCAGACAGACAGCTTACAACATCAGTAAGGGGTTAAAGATTATAGAGGCAATGAATCAAGAAAAGGTTTTCCAAGGATAGATATGTTCAGTTTATGGGATTATATTGAAAATCAATTTTACTCATTCAAATCAGTGTTGGAAATTCTTACTCAAATAAAAAAGCAGTAAAAAGGAATGAAATTCAGAACAGAAATTCATCCGATAATGATAATATTTATTTCGAATCAGAAAAAATTTGAATAACTCAAAGGGCTTAATTCCATTTTAAAAATCCGAATATGTATAAATGATATATATTTTAGGAGGTTCAAGTGATTCATGAAAAAAAGTGTATCGTTATGGATATAGATGGGACTATATGTCCTGTAAAAAAACCTGATCAAAGCTACGAAGATATCATACCCTACCCCAAAATTGTTACGAAACTTAAAGAATATAAAAAAATAGGATTTCATATTATTCTTTATACTGCCAGAAACATGAGAACCCACCAGGGTAACATCGGAAAAATAAATGCGGACACTGCCCAGTTTACAATAAAATGGCTGAACAAACATAATATCCCGTTCGATGAAATTCACTTTGGCAAACCCTGGCAGGGAAAAGGTGGATTTTATGTAGATGACAAAACAATCCGGCCCGATGAATTTTTAAACAAAACCTATGAAGAAATTCAGGAGCTAATATCAAATGAATAAGCTGGTTCTAATTCCAAGCGCCAAACTGATTCCAGTAGAACTTCAAGGCGATTTTGGCAGTATCCCATCAGCAATGATTCCTTTAGACAGCAAACCAGCTTTACGATATATCCAAAACGACTACAGAAAATTCGGCTATGATTTCTTAATTGCCGTCAACGAAAATGCAGAAATGGTTTATAATTACTGTAAAAGTCATCAAACATCTGCCCCAACAACAATTGTGGATGTTGGAAAAACAGATAGTCTTGGAATGACGATTAGAAAAGCCTTGGAGAATCTAAAAAGATTTCCTGACCATCTCATAATAAACTACGCAGATACATTTGTAGGTAATGAAATAAAAGAAGAAAATGCCGTTTGTTATGTTAAGCAGGACGATGTCTTCAGGTGGACCACTTTTCAACTGAGTAATCAGAATGAAATAATTAATATCAATGAAAAATATATTGATAAAAAAGTAAACAGTAATGGTCTGAATGTATTTGTAGGCGTCTTCGCTTTTAGAGATGTTCCTTTATTTATAGACAAACTGGAGCTGGCGTTAAAACAAGAGCGAACAGAACTTGATCCATTTTATGTCGCGCTGATTAGTTATTTCAATCAGATCAAACCATCTCAAAAGACTTTTTTAGAAGTCAGCCATTGGATGGATTTTGGGCATTTAGATACCTACTATGATACCAAAAAGAAAATTAGTTTAAATGCCAGGTATTTTAATACCATAAAAGTTGATGATCAAAGGGGAATTATAACCAAAAAAAGTTCTAAATCAAAAAAGCTAATAAATGAAATAAAATGGTATTTAAAATTACCGGTTGGCTTAAACTATATTTCACCAAGAATTTTGAGATACAGTTTATCTTTTGATGAGCCTTCTGTTGAAATGGAGTTTTATGGATACCCAGCGCTAAATGACATGTATCTATTTGGTGACTTTGAAATAAGTGTCTGGAATCAAATAATTGAGGCAATAGGTAATATCAGGGATGATATGATTTCCTACCAGCACCTGCCAGAAGACCAGTCCCAAATAAAATTGGCAATGCAGGACATGTATGAAGAAAAGACTACGAATCGACTGAAACAGATTGAAACAGACGATAGGTTTTCGTTATTTTTTGCTGATGAAGTTGAAATAAATAATCGATCTGTTTTTGGAATAAACAAAGTTTTAAATTTGCTCTCCAAAACTATCAAGGAACTTCAATTATATAAAATCCCGGTTTTCTCAATAATTCACGGAGATTTATGCCTGAGTAATATATTATATAATCGCAGAAACAAAATAGTAAGAGTTATTGATCCACGCGGGGGCTTTGGTACTTATGATATTTATGGTGATCCAAGATATGATATTGCGAAATTAAACCACAGTATTGAGGGGGATTATGACTTTTTAGTAAACGGGCTATTTGAATTCAAACTGACAGGTAACAGCTTTATTTATAAAGTACAATTACAGCAAAAGCATAAAGAAATAAAAAAATTATTTAAACATTTCTTGATGGAAAAATGGGAAGTTGATTACCATCAGATTAAGCTTATTGAAAGCTTGTTGTTCTTGAGCATGGTTCCTTTGCATTCAGACAGATTCAATTCTCAGCTTTGTTTTATTGCAAAAGGTCTTGAGATCTTCACAGAGGTAGCAAACCATGTTTTATCTGAATAATATGGAGAGCAATTAATGAATATAATAATTACCATGGCTGGAAAAGGAACAAGATTTAAAAATGCAGGATATTTAAAGCCTAAATTTCAGATCGAAGTTTGCGGACAGACTCTATTTTCATGGGCTATGAAAAGCCTGGATAATTTAATACAATCAGGTTCTTTTGTCTATTTCATTTGTCGAAAAGAAGATGCTGCTTCTGATTTTATTCACACAAAGTGTAAAAAACTGGGAGTAAATGACTATTTTTTACTTGAACTTAACCAAACAACCGATGGCCAGGCCACTACAGCTCTTCTTGCAAAAAAAATGATACAAGACAGTTCCATACCAATCGCAATCTACAATATCGATACTTATGTGGAGGCTGATTATCTGCGCCCTAAGGATATAAAAGGAGATGGGTGGATACCATGCTTTCCCGGCCCTGGAAGCCATTGGAGTTTCGCTAAAACAAATGCAGATGGGAAGGTTGTGAAAGTCAGAGAAAAACAAAGGATCTCAGAACATGCTACTATCGGCCTCTACTGGTTCAGTTCATTTGATTTGTATGAACTAAACTATAAAGATTATTATAGAAACTCTGCCAATATTGAAAAGGGTGAAAAGTATATTGCACCAATTTACAATCAACTGATCCGAAACGATCATGATGTATATATTCAACAAGTACCCTTAAAGGGTGTACACGGGCTAGGCACACCTGAAGAAGTAAAGATATTTAAAGATCAATTCTCGTAAAACGATGAATATAGAGGTGATAATTTATGTTAAAGAGCTATCTTAAGGAAAAATTTCCTAAGTTAATTGATTATTATAAAATGCTACGTGAAGATCTCCGGTATAAAAATGATATTTGCCCCCCCTCCCCGGACCTTCCTTTTATTTTTTATGTAGTTGGATCACGGGGGAGTGTTTCAACATTTACCAAATTCTTAAAAAGAAAAAAATATATAAAAACCATTGGCTTTGAACCTGATCCAGTTGAAGCAAACAGGTTGCTGCAGGCAGGACAATATGAT
>JAAEMC010000231.1 GCA_024225895.1 Desulfobacteraceae bacterium
AAGGCGGCCCCCTGCCGAATTCGTTGATTTCAATGAGTATCAATCTGCCACCGCAATGCTTGCAAAGCAAAGGGGTTGAATCGATTGATTCCGATTCCATCTCGCACCCGAAGGGAAAAACAGAGCCTTTCGGCAGCATTCCAAACAGGATGAGTAGGCCGGTCAGCAACTGGCCCGCTTTCGTAAATACAGCGGTTTTCACGGAACTCAAAAGACCGAAGTGTCTTATTTTTACAAAGCCCGAAGGAAGTACGTGCCATAAAAACCGACGAATGAATTCAAGAGAGTTAAGCTTTTGCGTTTTCCATATTCCGGTTTCGGATTCACGATATCTGAATGTGACTTCATCGTTTTGGACTCTGACAATTTTTTTGTCTGTAATCGCCACCCGGTACACATAAGCTGAGAGATATTCTAGAGCATGCTCGCCGTTTCCGACAGGCTTGGAATGTACCACCCAGTCTTTACGCCATACGTTTGCAGGTATTTCTTTGAATAACGGTGTTTTTTTGAATTCATCTCGGAATTTTGCCGTAAAAATTTTTGAAAGTGCTTTTACGGGAACGAGGAATTTTTTACCGGAGGAATGCCATTTTTTATCTTCTTCATCATATCCGCCACCGGGAACGACAAAATGGACATGGGGGTGATATAAAAGAGCGCGTGTCCAGGTGTGAAGGACGCCTGTCATCCCAATTTGACCGCCGACAAAACGAGGATCGGCAGCGAGTTTTTTCAAAGCTGCGGCTGAAGTTCTGAACAATATTCCATAAATCAGTTTTTGATTCGATCTGGCGATTTGTCGAAATTCTTCAGGAAGCGTAAAAGTGACAAGGTGATAGGTGACTGCTGGCAAAAGCCGCTTCATCTGCTTTTTGCGCCAATTGTTCGCTCGATCTCCCTGACATTTCGGACAATGCCTGTTTCGGCAAGAGTGATAATGAAAAACCTTTTTATGACATTTTTCGCAGATATAGACGTGGCTGCCCATTGTTTCAGTGCGGCAGTTGCATATATCATATATGGCTTGCCGATGAAATTTGGGCATACGATCCCCATACCGCTCGATATAAGCAGTGCCGTATTTTCTGAATATTTCTGCGATTTCAGGCATTTTTTCACCATTACAAACAGCCCGCAATACGGTTGATAACATAAATTGCTTTCTCTTGCCCTTTTGGTGTCAAATGAGTGTAATATGAAGTGGTTGCAAAATCGGAATGACCGAGGCATTCCTGTATCACTCTTATGTCAACACCTTCTTCCAGAAGGTTTGTTGCAAAGGAGTGGCGTAACGTATGAACAGTCGCTTTCTTGTTGATACCGCTTTCCGATAGAGCTTTTTGGAACGCTCTTTGTATGGTGCTTGGATGCACTGTGATCCGGCTGTGATAGTTCCCAAATGATTTTCCGGGAAACATCAAAGTAGGATGACGGTGTGTTTTCCACAATTTTCTCAATTTGACAAGTATATTTTCGGGAAGCTGAACAATATCCTCTTTAGTACCTTTTCTCAACACTTTTAACTTGAATCTTTTGCTGTCAATATCCTTGACTTGAATTCGAATACCTTCGGCAATCCTTAGTCCGCACGCATAGATCGTTTTAAGGCAAACTCGATATTTGAAGACACGAACTTGATTCAAAATCTTGACAGCTTCTTCGTTTGTGAGAATGACCGGGCGCTTTCTTTTGAGTCTTGGACGTATTATATCAAGGACTGGAAGATGACGGGACAAAACATTGTGATAAAGAAATTTAGCAGCACTCAATGCCAGGTTGACATTACTTTTAGATGCCTTTTTTTCGTTTATGAGATAGAGAAAATAGTTTCTGAGTTCTTCGTCTGTCAATAGCGATGGTGATTTATTGTAGGATCTTGCGAGTTGAGAAATATGATTTGTATAGCTTTTTTCTGTGTTCCTTGATAGTCCCCGTAATCGAAGCTCGTCAATCATTCGCTGTCGTAAAGGTGTCATATTACCACCTCCTATCAGACAACCTTTTATATTTATAAGATAATCATGGATGGAAGGTTGTAAAGCGAGAAATTTGCCAAGACACTTCGCACGGGAGATAACTTGCCGAAACAAAAGGAAATAGTTGGGGCGAGGTCTGCGCTTTAGCGCTTAGTTCAACGATTGAGGTAACCGGCGCCTGCACCTGGAGCTTGCGGAAGGGGCCGGCGTCCGGTTAACCGATTGGTTCG
>JAAEMC010000232.1 GCA_024225895.1 Desulfobacteraceae bacterium
CCCGTTTCCGGTTGGTAATATCCCGGCCCAAGGCAATCGAACCGACAGGCTCCCCCCGATCATCCACCAGATTACGCGAATTCCATGAGATAATTCTTTTGTCCCCGTCTTTGCGTGTTATGGTTGTTGAAAAGCCTTCCACTGATTCATGCCCTTCAATGATCTTAAGTGCCTTTGCAAATATCCGGTCCCGGTATCTCTTATTCGGGTAAACCCATTCCCAGATCTCCTGGTGGCCGACGACTTCCTCTTTGACATAGCCGCTGATTGTTTCGGCCGCCTTGTTCCAGATAACGACATTGCCTTTTTCGTCAAGCACATTTAACCAGATATTGGCATTTTCAATAATCGATTCCCTGAACTGATTCAGTTGCTGGACTTCCTTAAGTGCCTTTTTCCGTTCAGTAATATCCCGGTTAATACCCTTAAAGCCGAAAAAGTTGCCGGTCTTATCAATGATCGGCACACCGCTGGTTTCAAGGATAACAAGATGCCCGTCTCTATGGCGGCACCGTTTCTCAAGATTTTCAAAAGCGCGCGGTTTTTTGAGAATGGAATTCACCGTCTGCATCACACGTTCTTTATCTTCCGGTAAAACAATATCGTAAACTGTTTTGCCAATTATTTCTTCAGACGGATATCCCAGCAGATTGCTTATTTGCGGGCTGACATAGGTATAAATCCCTTTTGGGTCTGTTTCCCACACCCATTCGTTTAATGATTCAACCAGAGACCTGAAACGTTCTTCACTCTTTTCCAAGGCTTCTTTTGCCTGCTTGCTCTCTGTAATATCGAACATGATGACAATGGTATCCGATGCTTCGTCCATAGGGTCGATCCGGGCGGTATACGAGCAGGCATCAAAGCTAATACCATCCCGCCGTACAATACGTGTTTCAACCTTTCCGATATTGGAGTGATCCATCCCTTTGGCTATTTCCATACCAACACGTAAGAATTCTTCCTTGCTCTCATAAAGTATTCGCGCACTTTTACCGCGAAACTCCTCTTGGTCATATCCTATCAGGTTCGTCATCTTGTTGTTGGACCAGATCATGGCCCGGTCTTTGCCCCGGATCAATCCGATACCAACAGGAGCCGCAGTCAGAATACTTTGCAGGGTAGCTTCACTTTTTCTAAGCGCTTCCTCAGCCTGTTTTAACCGGAACTCGGATTGCTCTAATTCCTGGATTCTTATCTCTAATTCTTCATAGGTTGGCTTTTTAGGCATAATCTATTCCTTGCCTGTTTTAAATTTAATTTTCTGATCAAACAGTTTTTTAAAAATACAGCAAACGTCTGCATAAATCAAAATAGATTTATTTTTAAGGTTATTCAATCTGTTGATTTTACTAAATTTATATGGAAACAAGCAGATTTACGGCCTTGCTTGGGATTTTGCAACATCTATTTATTAGAAATGACAAGCAGCCATGGCGCGGATATATTGCGATCTTTTTATGCCTGGCATATCCGGCTATCTTTAATAAATAGATTTATCCGTGTATGATCTAAAAAATATGAACGGTGGGATGGTGAACGGTGGGGTCTGAAACGGTGGGAACGGTGGCAGAACGGTGGGGTCTGACCAAGGCAATAGCCTGAAATAATAGAGAATAGTCAATAAAAATACACTTAAATAGCATCTATTTTCACCTTTTTGGTATCAAAAACAGCCATATAGAATAATCTTTGGTATGTGCCCCTTTTTTCTATCAAGGGTCAAATCAAGGCCTGACCCCTTTTCTTATTAAAAAATTTGAATTAAGATTCAGTCTATACTAAAAATAATCTTCCAGAATTAAAGATATAACCAACCTGAAAAGCCTATATAAATATTCAGTTTATGCGATTTTGCGGATAATTGAAAAATATTTAAATATTTGAAACCCTTTAAAACAAAGGGTTTCATTGTTAATTATTCAATATCTTGCATAATCAATTAAATAAATTATTGACAAATCAAAAAAATTCTCTTATCTTAATTAAAAACAAAAAGGAGGCGTGATATGGAAGACTGGTATACACTTTATAAAACGGCAAAAGCGAAACAAAGAGAATACGAAATCAGAGCGATGAATCTGGCGCTTCTCAAATCAGGAAAACCTGTAACCAGAACAGGAATATTTTATGGTTATAGGAAAGCGTTAAATCATTTGGGAAAAGTTCTTGAAACACAGGGGCGTAATCTTCAAAAAAGGTTTCAAACATGCTAATGATGATATCCATAAAAAGATAATTCATAAAGAAAAATAAAGGTAGAGCATGCCAAAGCTAGGATTTATCAATACCCATCAGTCATCGAGGCTCTCAGTAGGGGTCGAACCGATTAAAAACGTATTGAATACATTGTTTCTAATTGCAGATTGCAATGAATATCCCGGGATACATCCGTTTGTCACCCAGACCCATGACAGGCTCGACCAAAAAACAAAACAACTCCATGAAACCATATCGATCGGGTTGTGCCATGCAGCCGTATCAGAAAGGCAATTCCCTAACTTCCAGGCATATATTCAGGATTTGAAGCAGATCAATCCTGAAAAGTTTAGCGATCGGGTGTTTGAGTCCTATGATAGAACTTCTGCCTATAAAGTCGGCATCATTTCCGACAGCAACGAAGTAACGGTCACCAAAAAAGATCAAGAGCGATTATTGTCAAGCAAAGCCATTTACCTGGAATACCTTAAAAAGTGTTTTGGCCATGAGGTTCTTGATCTGGATATTGAGGCACGGGCATATGATCTTTTGGTTGAACCCGAAAAACTAAAAGCAACTATGATCGATCATTTCCAGTATATGTGGGATACATTTCTTCAAGAAGAGTTTGAAAAAAACGAAAATCTACTTTTCAAAGCAGCCAGTGAATATAATCAACTGCAATTAAACAGCTTGGATACATTAGAGGCAGTGAAAAGGGTAACCGGCCATGATCTGGAGCAGGAATGGGCCAACAAGAAATGGGAAATTGAATGGATTAGAAAGTCAGACCACATTGTTTTTGTGCCCTCCTTTCATATGGGACCATACCTTGGAAGAAAATTTCTCAGAAAGGCCGCGTATATTTATTTTTCTCCGAGAATTATCGACGGATTCAGCCCATCTTCACAGGAGTTGACAAGAACCGATATCGGTATGAGACTTACAACACTGGGCGACGATGTCAGACTGCAGATACTGAAAATGCTGACAAAGGAACCGGAATTATCATCAAAACAGATCATGGATTCATTAAATCTGACGCAATCATCAGCATCACGGCACTTACAGCAATTAAGCGTAAACGGTTTTATAAATGAGCGGCGGCAGCACAGTGCCAAGGTTTACAGTTTGAATAAAAGCTATGTAAGCCAAACTCTTGAAGCTGTTTCAAGTTATTTAAAAATCACATCTGCCTAAAAATTTTATCTTCTAAATTCCAATAAGATAGCCCGGAACCATTTCTGATTCCGGGCCTTAACTAAAAGAACTAAAAGAAAGGTATAGATATTTACTTTGATGCTGTTTTTGTCAGATCCTTATGACATCGCTGACCAGGGCGCTTTCCACCTTGGCTGTTCCCATCCATAGATTATATTTCAGAACATAAAATAAATTTGTTTTGCAACAATATATACGGTATATTATATTTTAATGAATTGACCTGAGTAAAAAACTACTTCTTTTCCTATTCAGTCACTATTTAACCCTGGTAATATTTTAAGATATTGAAACATCCAAATTGAAGTTATTTGTTGAATTACCATTTATAAAACTCGATAATTGAAATATCCATCATCGG
>JAAEMC010000233.1 GCA_024225895.1 Desulfobacteraceae bacterium
TAATTTTGGCGAATCAATATCGTATCAGGTCCATTTTGCTGATAAATCAGGAGATGCGGTTGTGATATCCCCAGGAACCAATGGTGAATTAACATATTCAAGAAAACCTAAAGGAAATGGTTACTTGATTACCACTAATTTCAATCATGCAAGACGTGAAAAAGAATCATGGTCGCTTCTGGATTTTTTCCACTCGTTTTTATTTGATGGTACTTATGAAACTGCCGATACAATACTTTCAAAAGCTGTAAATCAAAATGATTTAACAGTGGAAACTATGGCTTCTGTTTTGAATGCGACACACCGTGATTGGTTTTTTAATACGCGTTTTTCTATTAAAACACTCTACTCAGCTGTATATGATCTTAAAAATCTTCAAATCTTCCTATACTACAAACGCCAGTTCGACAAACCTTTTAAATTAGATGTAAGAGAAGAGTTGGCTAAAACTCTTGGCTATCGAGAAGTTTCTTTAAAAGAGTTGGTTTCAAACAGGAGCAAAAATAAAGAATAGAAAGTTCTATTCAATAATGCTGCAAAATAAAAAACTAATAAAAAACTTTAGCGGATGGCATTAGACCGATGATTCATTCAAGATTTGTGTTTCTGGTTAAATCATCTATAAACAACATTCACTGTAGCCACCGCTCAGTTCAGCGTTCTATGTAATGACCCTTTTCATTCGTAAATCGAATGGCAGTTTTTCTGCAGAATCAAATTCATTGTTTAAAATAAGTAGCACTCGGTTCCACCCAATGCGCTTTAAAGCATAGCAACCATAAATTACCAGTGGCATCTAATTTATTGCAAAGACAATTTGCAACACAAGAGCCTAATCAAGTGTGGGTGGGTGATATCAGTGTGTTGCAGCAATGCAGAATACAGTTTGTTAAATACTGGAATTACGCATGAGAAGCTGCATAAAAGATGGAGGATATTGGCCCTCCGAGGTCTGCCTGCAGGGGCCGGTCTCAAACCACCTTCAGCGGCATTTGTTAAAAGCTCTTGTCGTGAGCGTGAAGGAAAAGGCGTGTCAAACACGTCAGGTGTGGATCGGGAAGGCGAACACAAGTGAACCCATCATTCAATTGTCGAAACCGCTTAGATGACATCAAAACCAGGGAGGTGATGTTGCCCTGGGACAAGTCCATCGGAAACCTGCCTACTGGGTGGACGGTGTCCGGCATAGAGATGGCGCGATCCCGGTTCTGGCTTTTATGCGGAACTGCAAGAACCTGTTGCTGTGATGTTAAGGGAGAAGGTCAAGAGCTGAACCTCAAGGCCCAGAGTACCAAGGCACAGCGCAGGGGCGGACTGACCCGTAGTAGTGATGATGAATCTGTAATGGATTTGGAGCAAAGGGGTCAGGCTGTCCTGCCAACACATCCGTCAACCTTAAAGGGAGGAACGAATGATGAAGGCAAAGCCGTTTGAAATTCAAAAAGAGCTTGTTTGGAAAGCATTTAAACTTGTAAAAGCAAACGGAGGAGCAGCTGGAGTAGATGGACAATCTCTCATGGATTTTGAGAGCAACCTCGGGAATAATTTGTATCGGATCTGGAATCGCTTGTCATCGGGGAGTTATTTTCCACCCCCGGTAAAGTCTGTAAGTATTCCAAAGAAATCTGGTGGTGAACGCATTTTAGGGTAAAAATAAATTTTACTATTTGATATTCTCTAATTCAACAAACTAAAAAGATAATCAAATCAAGAGACCCTTATTCTTCCTGCGGCACAAACCATTTATTGAGCTGATATGCATGGTCCTGGCTTTTTGCGATCAGCTCATCTGTTTTTTTATTGATAACCCGGATATCGTAGAGGGATGTCTTGCGGCCTTTATACACCTCCTTAGCCACTGCCATGAGACGGTCCCCGGGGAAACTGGGTTTGAGATAGGAAATACTGACATTGAGTGCCACGGCCATCCGGCCGTGGGAGTTGCATGCCGCGGCAAACGCCATGTCACTGATAGTAAAAATAATCCCGCCGTGTGTGGTGCCGTGAAAATTGGTCATGTAATCTTTTACGGTCAGATAGACCAGGCTGTGGCCCGGTTCGACAATTTCCACACACGCCCCGAGATGCTGTGCAAACGCATCCTTTTCAATGTGTTCGGCAATGGCTTTCCATCTTTGATGCTCATCCATATCGGTTTACTCCTGTACTGGTTTTTTCAGGTAAAACGACAGCAGCATGCCGCATAGCGATATTATACCTGCCACCAGAAACGGCAACATAAACGACTTGCTGACATCAGCCAGGTACCCTCCGATGATAGGGCCGATGGACTGACCTATTCCAAAAAACAGGGTTACAAATCCCAGGCCTGCGGGCGCTAATCTCGGCCCCACAAAATCACCCGCTGCAGCCGCCATGATTGTCGGAATGCTCCAGGCAGTCAGCCCGAACAGTATAGCAGATATGTAATACCCGATCTCAATTTTAACCAGGGCATAGACGATATAGGAGGTCGCCAGGACCAGGTAGGCGAATGCCGCACCTTTCCCCCTGCCGATCCGGTCGGAGATACTTCCCCAGATGACCCCGCAGAAGATGCTCAATCCTCCAACCATGGCCCACAGGCCACCGGCATAGGATTGGGTGTATCCCATCTCCTTGACGAGATAAGCCGCAAAAAACATCATGTAGATAATATAGGACAAACCATAAAAGAAATAGACGATGCCGAGATACCAGAGACTTTTCATTTTGTAGACCTTACCCCAGTCAAGCGATGATACCTTGCCGCCTGCACCGGTTGGTGGCGGTTGTTCCTCTTCTTTTTGTCCGACCGGTAAAAGTCCCTTGTCAGAGGGCTGGTTCCGCAAAAAGATAAATACGATCACGGTCATAAGAAGAACAAGACCGCCCAGAATATACCAGGAATAGCGCCACCCGTCGGTGCCGTGGGCTTTCAGGATCAGAGGAACGATCAGACCAGAAAAAAAGATACCCAGACCGATACCGCCGGATACTATCCCAGTGGCAAATCCGCGTTTCTGTAACGAAAACCAGGCCGATCCCAGTGCCATGGCCGGTACATAAGACGCCCCATTTCCAAGTCCGGTTAAAACTCGCATGGCAAAAGCAAAGCCAAAGGATTGGGCCATCCCTGTGAGAATCATGGTCACACCCATGAGGGCCAGAGCAGCCGTAATCACTGTCCGGCTGCCAAAACGAGCTGCTAAAAATCCCCCGATAATGGCCATGGACAGATAGCCGATGAAATTTCCAGTCCCGAGAAGCCCAAGCTGGGTATAATCAAATGACAGTCCGTCCTTCATGGCGGGCAGCAGTAGGGTATACGCCATCCTGCCGAAGCCGTGGGCGGCCACGGTCGTCATCAGTCCCACGAAAATCACAATCCAGCCGTAATGCAGTTTCTTTTCCATGTGCATCTCCTTTTTACAGATATATATTGCTTCGGCAATAAAATACATTAATCAAGCAGCATAAGCAATCTTGGAGTGCTTGAAGTATGTAGTCTTCCCCTTTTTAGTTCCATATAGAAGTAAAAACTTTGGGCGAAAAATGGAAAAAATAGGTGGCTGTTTTAATGAAATCTTTGGAAGTATAGATTAATTGGTACTGTCACCCTACTCAGCTCAATATCCAAAATAATTCACCCCTTGTTGACAGATCTGGGGGAGGGGGGTATGGGATGAAAGATTTAATCAACTTATAGTCCATCAAAAGAAATGAATTTTGTCCAGATGCCATAAAAGCAAAAATGAAAAAGATAGAAACAAATCTTACAAAAATAATTTCTGATTTATTACCTGGTGGGCAAGTTGCACCCATGGTTCTCCCTCATTGTGATGAAATATCATTGTACTTATTGACTCCTGATTATCCCAATACTGGATTAGGCAGGGAACAATGGGAACGTTTGATGGAGGAACCAATGTTCTGGGCTTTTTGTTGGGCCAGTGGCCAGGCGATTGCCAGATACATAATAGACAATCCTCAATTGGTAGCAGGGAAACGAGTTCTTGACTTTGGATGTGGCTCCGGGGTAGCAGCGATTGCAGCCGCTAAAGCGGGGGCTGCAAAAGTATGGGCTTGTGATATGGACCCCCTTGCAGTTCAAGCAACGGGGTTTAACTGTCAATTGAATTCAGTTTCTGTTGAAGTCATTGAAGACCGGGAGAGCTGTACAGAAGATTTTGACATTATTATAGCTGCGGACGTGTTGTATGATAAAAAGAATTTGCCTTTGCTTGACAAATTTATTTCCGATGCTCCTGAAGTTCTTATAGCGGATTCAAGGGTTAAACGGTTTAAAGCCCCTTTTTATAGAAAAATTTCAGAATTCGACAGTTTTACTATCCCTGATCTGGGTGAGTCTGCTGAATTTGGGCATGTGAATATATATTATGCAAATTGTACCTGAAACATTGAAAATACATATAAAAAGTTACCTTCCTGTCGGTAAGATTACTCGTGAGGCAAAAAAACAGGGACGGTATGATTTATTAATGAGGCAATACGCAGGAAAAAAATATTTGTCGTTGATCAGCTTATTTTATGATTGAACCTGTTCAGATTTTGGGGTCCACCGCAGAGGACAGCAAAAGTAAGAGGTTGTTTTTCTTCAAAATCGGTTTTGTCTATGGCTTTTAAACTTTGTAAATCAGCAGAGAAAAATTGGATAAAACTGCATCACTATGAAAA
>JAAEMC010000234.1 GCA_024225895.1 Desulfobacteraceae bacterium
ATTGTTATTTGTAACTAAACCATGGGTAAGCGAGGTGTCAATACTGGTTATTGTCAGTGTATCCGGCGGCAAAAAGTCAGTGTCATTGGATAGTACATTTCCAGTGGTGAATGCGGTATCTTCATTGGTGTCAAAGCTGTCGTCATTGCCTTCGGGCTGCAGGTCTATTTCGGCGTCCAGAATATCACTGGCACCGTCGGCACCAGGAACTGTTTCCTGTTCAAAAAGGTTGTCTCCCTGGCTGGTAATGGTGTTTATCCCTAACTTGATCTCTCCTTCGACAATGCTGCTTCCAATAGTATTGTACGTGTTGTAAACGCCCCAATAGGCGCTGTAACAATAGAGGCCTGACCCGTTTGGCGCCGTATTCTCTGTAAGGGTACTGTCGTAAACATACATTTCTTTTAGATTCATGATGCCGCCGCCCAGATCATCGGCAGAATTATCTGAAATAGTACTGTTGGTTATAGTGGCCTTTACATCAAGGCCGAAACTGAAGTTGAATATGCCGCCTCCCCAGCCTCCCAAGTTGCCATAATAGTCATTTGTGGCTGAATTACCGGCAATCGTGCTGTTGGAAATATCTAAATTACCGGAATTGCAAATGCCTCCGCCGGCATAGTCTGAAATATTGTCTGAAATGGTACTGTTGGATATAGTTACATATTTCCACACCGGAGTATTAGAATTTATACCGCCACCCAACAGGGCTGCGCTGTTATTTGAAATGGTGCAGTCAGTGATGGTGACATCCGCCCAATAATTAACAATTCCTCCCCCATTATCATTTGAAGAATTGTTTGAAATAGTGCTGTTGGATATGGTGGCGGTTCCGTCGTATATATTCAAGCCACCGCCGCGCGCACCGGTGTTATTACCTGAAATGGTGCAATTCGTGACGTACAGAGTAGTTCTATCGGTAAAGATCCCGCCACCGCCATACTCCCAATCCTTGACAGTACTTGTAACAGTATTTCCACCCACCTTACAGTTATCCAGTGCCAAAGTACTCCGATAAGCATAGATGCCGCCTCCTTTATTGGCGTCTGTCCCACCGGTGATATAAAGGCCCGACAGGGTGAGATTGTCATCTATGCCTAAAGTGAAAACCCGGTACTTCCCGTCACCGTTAATGGTGATATCATAATTGCCGTCCCCATCAATATCCCCGGATATTATAACTCCGTCGCTGCTGTTAATTTCTAAAGCATCGTATTGAAGAGTGATGGTCTGCCCGTTCAAAGTATTATCAAAGGTAATTGTGTCAGCGCCTGCATAGTACTTTTCAGCCATAAACAGGGCTTCCCGCAAATTGATACCGTCACTGTCATCAATGCTGTTCAGCATATAGACATCCCGGTTGTCACTGTTTTGATTCACCGTAATATCAGCCAATGTATTGGCATAATCTGCCTGTGCCTGCACAGAAACAGCAAGGCCGGAATCAATAATACCAATCCGGGTTTCTAAGTCCCAATCACCGCCCCTATCTTCTGCACCGGTTACATCAGTGGACGCTGCCACATCTGCACCAGTTATATCAGAAAGCTGAGCCACAAAAGCCTGACCATTAATACCTTGGGCCACATTGCAGCCGTAAATCAAGATGTCAGCACCTTTGCAAAGATTTGTGCCCCATTCCTGTAACGAAGCTGAATAATTATCAATTGTATCATTGGAAAGTACAGTTTTGCCTAAGGTAATACTTCCCGAAGTTCCATGCGAAATAATGTGGACTGAACTCACATCCCTGCATTGGGATAAAACATCATCTATCTGGGCAATGCCGTCTTTGGCCGGGTCCAGAACAACCACCCGGGCATCAGCTGAACTGTCACTAATCAGGTTTTCATGATCAGCTACACCAGGATCAATAAATATAATTGTTGAATGGGATTCAATCTCAAACGGTGCTGCGAGTGCAAACATATCAAAAGGAGCCATGATCCCGTAATCAGGTTCAACTGTAAGGCAGTCGGGATCCACTTCATTCTGGCAGGACAGAAGATCAAGGCCTGCAACCAGGCCAGCTGCATCAAAAAGCAACCGGGGTTCCAGGGCAAGCATCATGGAGTCGCCAGGCTGTTGCCATGATTCTATACATCTGCCCTGACAATCATCAGTCCTTTTGGAGTTTGTCTTTTTTTTAATCTGTCTTGATTTATGAGAAAAATCCCGGCGGCTGCCGGCAAGGATGCTAGGTTTTCCTGCGAGTGTTTTCACGGTAATAAAAATCAACCCCTGGTAGAACAAATTACAACTTTATCAAAAAAAATGGCTTCTTACCAAAACTAAAGTCTAATAAACTACTAATATTTCAAGAAAAATAGTCTTGTCAAGAATAATTTCCCCAGTAAAAAAGAGAAACACACAACCCATTGAAAAGACAGGGGATACATCTATGAAGATTTGAGATTTATTTAAAAAAACAGGCTTCTTAAACAATAACGTTATTTAGCTTTTTTAATACAGGTTTTATGTCCTAATTATAAAATAATTTTTGGAAAGGACAACGCCCATGCTAAAAAACCGGGCATACTAATCTTTAATGATAAACTCTTCCAGTTTTTGAAAAAGGGTTTCCGGCCATTGATCTGCATGCAGGAAAAGTTCTTTTTCTTCTTCGGTCAGACTGTCTTTGATGCTTGGAGGAAGACTTTCAAAGGCAATTTGTCTTTCTTTATCAGTTTTTTTATTGTGAC
>JAAEMC010000235.1 GCA_024225895.1 Desulfobacteraceae bacterium
AAGCGTCTTATAAAGCACTATAGTCAGGCGAAACAAATTCAGCCATCTACCAGCTTTAACATGAAAAGATTGCTGAAATAGGCCTACTATAACAAGAAAGATTCCATAAATAAGGCATGCTTATAAAGCTGTGCCTTATTTAAGAACTGATACGACTTTTAAATAAGTCGTAAATGCTTTGGAGGATATCGGATTCTTTTACCCTGCTGACCATAAGATCGTATAGATTCTGACTGGTGTTAACATTGCGCTGGAGAATGGTATATTTGAGCTCCTTGCCGGATGTTTCCAATGCATCGGACTCAAACTCTGCAATTGTTTTTTCAAGGGTCCGTTCTTTTGAAAGAAGCACCTTGCGTTCTGATTTCAGGTTACCCAACTCTTTTTTAACTTCTTCCGATAACCTTTTGCGGCTTTTTTCCAGCTTGGTTTTCAGTTGAACGATTTTTGGATGTTTTGATTTATAAATTTTGAGTAACCGAGTCAGTTCCAACTCTATATTCATAATTATTCCGTATATGGTTTCGATCATGGGATTATCCACAAGGGATCGAATATTGGCAATATCTTTGTCTGACTTTATATTTCGGCTCAATTCATTAATCCTGGCATCCAGTTCCAGGCGTTTATTACGGGTGTCCAGGTATCTATTGTTGAACTCAATAATTTTTTGTACAGCCATTTTCTGTTTGCCCGATATGGAAAAAACTTTATTTTCCCTTTTGTAATTAAAAAATGCTGTTTCTGCATCTTCTAATTTTCTTCTCATTGCATAAAGTTCATTGTTAAGCCATTCCAGGATTTGCTTGGAAGCTTCCATTTTGTTGGCCATATTGAATTCAATATACTTTTTGGCAAGCGTGTTGGCCAACTCGGCAGCGCGCGTCGGATTTTTGTCCTTTACATCAATGGTAAGCAGCCGGGTCTCTCTAATTTGGTTGATGGCAATTTTGCTTTGTACCGATTTGATCTGCTTCAAGCGTCTTTCTTCTGAAGTGAGCTTTGGCTTTTTTATTTTTAAAAGTGTTTTAATATTGGTCTTGAATTGGGAAATTTTTCTTTTAAAGGGATTGATCTCAAGGGGTTGAGTTTGATCTTGGCGAAGATGCGAGTCATCGATGAGGCTTTCAATGACCGGCTGTGATTGGATAAGTTTAAAATGGGTATTGAATGTCATGGTCTGGGATGCATAACTCTCGTAATCGTTATTAAGACGTCTGCCTGTAATGGGTGATGAATCTCTCTCTTTGTCAATGATCAGTTTTGCAGTGGATTGGTATATGGGTTCGGCAATGAAACTTGAAAACATTGCCATGGAAACCGTCATTACGACAAAGCAAATGAACAGAAACTTATGTTTGAGTATTACCTTAAGATAGTCTGATATGTGTATTTCTTTTTCCATTTTTTTTACCTTGAAGTTTATAACCACGACTCAGGAACATGAATGCGATCCCCGGGTTTAAGGGGAATATCGGGCAGGTCACCGGTTTGGACTTTTTTAAGGTTAATTTTAATGGTTTGCTGCCCGTTTTCTGTTTGCCGAACAACAGTGGCCCTGTTGGGTGCTGCAAATTTATCAAAACCACCGGCCAGGATGCAGGCAGTAAGAGCAGTTAAACCTGGTTGAAAATCAAATATTCCGGGTCTCTTTACTTTGCCCTGAACATATATTTTGGTGGTGGTCTGGTTTAATTTATTGCTTAAAGGGATATAAATGGTATCTCCGGATTTGAGTTTAACATTTTCTGACATGTCCCCTTCATCAAGCAGTTTTAACAAGTTTATTTTGATGGGTTCTGTTTTTGTTAATTTTTTTTCCATGGTTTCAGGATCCAGATTCTGACTTGCTACCCCTCGCAAAATATAAGCCAGATTCCCCCTTTCGGGCAGAACACCACCGGCATTTGCAATTAGATCCATGATATTTGGTATAAAATCCAGTTCATACAACCCTGGGTGTTTTACCGCACCGGAGATAAAGAATTGCAGGCTGTGATATTCTTTTATCTGGAGATGAACCTGGGGGGCTACAAAATAATCTCTTTCCAAAGGCTCAATAATAGATTTTTCCAGTTCTTCCATTGTCAGGCCTGATGCCTTAATTTTCCCGATAAACGGAATGTTGATATGGCCGTTGGTCTGGACCACCATGTCTTTATTAACCTGTTCTTCGCCACCTGCCAAAATAGATATGGATACCACATCTTCCGGCCCTAAAAGATAAACAGAAGTATTTTTATAGGATTCACCAAAAGCTGTATCAAGCAGGGTGAACAAAATTGTTAATCCCAACAGGAAAATGATCAGAAAGTTATATTTTTTCGACAATAAAGGCATTTTTTTTAAATGATTTTTAGGAAAATCAGCTTATGCTTTATTCCTGATATCAAATTTTAAACTCCTACGATTTTTAACGCAAATGATATGTACTCTATTTGTCTCCCATATCATAATTGAATTCCCCATTGATCATTAGGTATTGATTATTAAAATCTCTCCCGATTTCATTAGAATCCCTGTCTTCCATTCCCCCTTCAAGTCCAAGGGAGAAGAAATCATTGATCAAATAGTCGGCCTTGGCGGAGACAAACCAGCGATTATCCTCCCTGTCTGAAGTTTTATAATCGGAGTTTTGAAACCAGACATTAAGGGCACAATTGATTTTTTCCAAAAATAAGTGGGAAAAACTGGCATTGATTCTTGTGGCTTCAAAATAGGTATTGCCGGTTCCAGAGTCGTTGAAGTTGTTGTTGATGGAAATCTGCATGGCGCTTTTGGGAATTTTTACAGGCTCTGCTGGATTTTGCCCTTTCAACGACAGTTTCCATATGAATTTGTCGATATCGCCTGAAAGAACGGTTTGGTCAAACTCCCTATTATGATATCCGGCACCGGCTGAGAGCGTAAAATAGTTAAATTGATGATTTAAGTTGAACAGAACCTGGTGAGAATTATAATCAGATGTGGTTGCGTCGTAATTCCGGCTCCATAGCTGGTAATCTAAATCAAAAGATGTTCTGGGTGACAAAGAATAGAAAAAATTAAAAGTTCCTCTGTTTTCGTTTGAATCTTCGCCTTCTCCCGTACCGTCATCTGAATAATCAGTGATGAAATTCGTATATTTGAAAGCTAAGCCAAATTTTTCGCTAACTTGATAATAAATCCTGGGGGTGAAATGATTCAAGGTGTATTTATACCTGTCAACTACATTGGCAGTTGTATCTGCATTGGCAGGATCTCTGGTTTTCAAGAACAGATTATCTAAACCTAAAAGCATACGGTCAGTTATCTGGGTTTCGGCGGTAAGAAAGGCGTAATGCTCAATATAATTAAAATCTTCTGCCTTTTTTTGTCCCGGGAGGGTATCATTCTGGTCATCATATCGCAGTATATTGGCTGAAGATTTAATGGAAACCAAGCTTTTATCCGTCTTGCGTCCAAATTCTAAACCTGGCTTAACACTGTACGTATGTACGTGGTGTTCATTGGTTTCTGATTTGTAAAAGTTGGAATCGGTCTGCCATCCTGTTATTAACATAGGCTTGATGATCATCTTCCCTTCTGCAAAAGCAATCTGGAATGAAAATCCAAAAATAAGAAAGAATAATAAAAAGCAATGTCGTATTAATCTTGTCATTTAATTTTTTTTAATTGCTACAGATTGGGTTTAGGTTTGCATCAAAAAGGGCTTGCTGCTATATAGTCCTGGGTAAATGGGCGCTCCACAACGGGTGCTTCCGGTATTACGAGCGATTCGGATGTTTCCTCGGATTCAAAAACATCCGGTGCTAAAGTCTTAAGGACTTCCGGCTTTGAAGGCTCAAAGGCTTCTGGTTCTGTAGGCGCAAAAACTCGCGGTTTTGCAGGCGCTTCTTGTTGTTTTTGCGGCCCTGCTTCTTCAGAAAGAAGCGTTGCTATGACTGCTATAATATCATTAGTAGCGTCAGGAGCAACTTTTGCGACAGCCGTAGCGATCTCAACAGCAGCGTAAGGAGTTTCTTTTGCAACCGATTCTGCAATAGCCACAGCCAAGTTGGGCACGGCCTTAGCGACCTCTGTGGCAATATTTACAGCCGCTTCAGGAAAGATGTTTGTTAAAATTCGGGCAATGGCTGGTGCCGCTTCCGGTACAAATTGGGATAATACTCCTGCTATAGCGGCAGCATTTGTCGGGTCCCCCTGTACAGCGAGTCTTGCAATTTCTACAGCTTCTTCAGGAGTTGCAAAAACAATGGCTATCTTTGCCGCTTCAAAGGGGTCCATACCTTCTGCAATAGCATTTCGCATCGCTTCCACAGGAGGTACTTCAGCTACAATATCTTGGATAATATCCGCAGAAACAGTATTTATACTGATGATAGTAATACACAGGCATACAGTTATTTTGAGGCAAAATAGTATGATATGGGCGAAATTTCGCACTTTTTCCCCTAATTAATACCTAAACTGAGTACATTTTTGTAAGGAAATTTTGTATTTTCAAGCATGGTGGCTGGGTTTTCAGAGGTGATAAGCTCTGCTTTAGTTCTACCGGCCAACCGAATCAATTCTTTTTTCGCATTTGCCATGCAATACTCACGACCCGGGTGGATGTCTGAACCAAGGCAAAAGACCTGATCCAATTCAACCATTGTTTTAGCTGTTTTTAAAGGAAATTTTCCAAAATCACCGGTAAGACTTGCGGCAGTGATCTGAATGACAGCTCCATTTTGAATAAATTCATCGACCAATTGCGGTTGATTCAAAATCGTTGGATTTCGTTCGGCATGGGCAATAATTGGTGTGACCCCCCTATCTTTTAGTTGTCTGAGCATCATGGAAATGGCCGTACATAAAAAGAGCGGAGGCAACTCAAGAAGCAGCCACTTGCCTGAATTGTTCAGTGAAAGAAGATTCCCCTTATCGTATTCTGTAACAAGGTCATGGTTGACACGGATTTCAGATCCAGGCAAAATTTTTGTTGAAATCCCTTTTGCGATTAGTGCCCCGGTGAGAAGGGCACAAGCTTGGGTGATTTTTTTTCTATCGCAGTTGAAAACTCCGTCGTGGGCATGCGGTGTCGCAAAAATGGTTTCTACACCCTGGCTTGCAGCTATCTCGACGAATTTGAGGGATTCTAGTACTCCCCTTGCTCCATCGTCTAATGCTGGAAGAATATGTGAATGTGTATCAATCATTTTTATATCTTTCTAGAAGTGAAATCAGGGATGAATTTTATATCACTTAATGTTCTATTGTCAATAAATTTTTACTTGTTTATGCAAATGCGCATCTACATATCTGGCAAGAATCTCCGCAGTTGCTCTGGGGGGACGGATTTCGAGATAATGATCTATGATTGCATGGGCACATTCATGCGCAAGCATGCCCGCATATATATCCTGCGCATTAACATAAATCGTGTTGAATTCAAATATATACCAGGCACGCAGATTTTTTCGTTTTTTATAGATTTTATAATACTCATTGTGTAAGGCGGATTGATTAGGAAAAATTTTTATGGTTATTTTTATAGGCCTTCGCATATCGAGGATAAGCTGAACCTTCTCAATCAATTCGTCCAGCTTGGATGCCAATCTATGTTTAAGCCCTTTGTCCGATTGGCTGCCTTTTTGAAATTTTGAAAAATTATTACCAAAATTGGAAAAAATGATTTGCCTGTTAAGGTCTTTTAGATTTTCATATTTTTGGTATTTAAGTTTTAAATATTTTGTTTCAAAAACAGACCATTGCTCTGCATGGGAACTGGCATGCAAAAGAGTAAAAAGGCAAATGCCTAACAGTATTTGGCCAAAGACCCGTTTTATGGGAAATAGTATCTTTGTATTCA
>JAAEMC010000236.1 GCA_024225895.1 Desulfobacteraceae bacterium
AAAAGAACCTGACATCCATTTCAAAACTCTTCTCTTGGTTACCGACAAGTAATTTCATCAAACAAACATTCGAAAACGCTATCTATTACAAGGCACTTCACGATTTCCTGTTTTTTCTTGAATTCTTTCTTTTTGGAGTGATATAGTTCCTTTTCGGGCATAGCAGCGACCTGAAAAATTATATTAATTCTAAGACACTTATTTTTGATGTGGCGTAATTCACGTCTTCAATTTGTATTAAAATTGTATTGAAAAGGAAAAAAAATATGTCAAAAACATGGAATCTTGCTTTTATTCTATTGGTGCTGTTTTCACTTTTGTTAACAGGAAACGCGACTGCCCAAGAATTTCGATTTGAACACGACGGTTCAACCTATCACTATTATTTTAATCTGGTTCTCAATAGTGATAGCGTTTTAACTGTTAAGGCGACCTTCCCAGTTCAGTCTGAAGGCCGGTTGGCTCTGGATATTATTGATTACGACCGTACAATAACATCATCAGAGCTCGCTGTTTGGCAGGATACATATTGGAAATCAGACTCCGGAACCACGTCCGACCCCTTTCCAGTTCAGGCAGGAAGCTATGTGTTCCATGTGCAAGATATCATGTATGATCTTGGGGTGGATAAAGAAGCCGTCATCGTCGTTTCGGTGGAAAGCGTCACCTCCAGCAGCGCCAACGAGCCGGATGATGATATCTCCACCACTGCCACCTCCTTGGTATATGGGCTGGAATATGCAGATAGCATAGGATTTAAAGGGATAATTGACCACACTACCTATAAGAATTCCCTTGATGATTGGGCAGATAATTATCGATTCACAGCCACCGAAGATAGCGAGCTTTCCGTCACATTTCTGGTCAACGATTTCAATGCAGGGTATCCTTACCAAAACGGCTATCTTGATTTATACATAAGTGATATTCCAAATGGTTACAATTATCGGCGGCTGACAGATGGGCTCATCAGGGCCAATGGCACCTACTATTGCGATCCCTATGAAGTCACTGCCGGCAAGGAATATAAAATCGTTGTCTCTAAATCTTCTTCAGGCTGGGCTGCCTATTCTTTAGACACATCGTTTACGTCAGATTCAGAATCTACGACCTATTACTATGACGGGGATGGTGATGGATATGGCAATCCGAATATATCCCAGGACGCCACCTCTCAACCCGACGGTTATGTAACAGATAAAACGGATTGCAATGATTCTGACAGCAGTATCAATCCGGGTGCAACCGAAAGCTGTAATGGAGTTGATGATGACTGTGACGGTAATATTGATACGGGCTGCACCACAAGCTGTACCAGTTCGCCCGGCCAGGTAACACTTTCCTCACCTACGGGAACCACCACGGATACGACACCTTCCTTTTCATGGACAACAGATTCCTGTGCAACCTGGTATAAAATATATATCGCCAACACATCCACAAGTGCGAAACTGGTTGAATGGTTTGAGGTGGAAGATAACTATTCGGGTTATGCCAATGCCGACTGCTCAGGCGGTACATGCACAGGAACCATTTCAAATGCGCTGGAGAGCGGGAGTTATCAATGGTACATCATAGGCTGGAATTCCTATGGCAACGGTGTTTGGAGTGATGCCGGAAGCTTAACGATCCAGGGCAATAACTCCACCCCATCCAAAATCACGCTATCATCCCCATCCGGGACAACTACGGATACAACCCCGACATTGACATGGTATCAAGATTCAAATGCTACCTGGTACTATCTTTACCTTTACAATCCGTCAACTTCAGAAAAAGTTGCTCAATGGTATGAAGTGGAAGATAATTATTCAAGCGATCCCAATGCAACATGCACAAACGGCATGTGTTCGGTAACCTTATCCAATGCCCTTAACAGTGGAAGCTACCAGTGGTATATACTGGGCTGGAACTCTTACGGGAATGGAGATTGGAGTGACGCAATGAGTTTTACCATCCAGGGGAATGATTCCATACCATCCATGATTGATCTGTCATCCCCGGCCGGAACAACAATAACAGATACCACCCCCACGTTTACTTGGTATGAAGATTCCAATGCCAGCTGGTATAAGCTCTATCTGATCAATAACTCCACAAATGAAAAATTTGTTCAATGGTATGAAATAGAGGATAACTATTCAGGTTATCCTGATGCAAGCTGCGTCAATGGCATGTGCTCGGTAACGATGACAGAACCTCTGTCAAGCGGGGATTTCTGGTGGTATGTCAGAGGCTGGAACTCCTATGGGAATGGAGATTGGAGCCACGGATTGTATTTCACAATAACCGAATAAATATATTGTGGGAGCAGTGTATGATTTCTGCTCCCACATTGCTTTGATTTTTATTTTATAATCACATTGGGCAAATAAATATGTTCAATTGTGTTGAACAATGCCGCCAAAAGCGCTTGTATTCAAGCCTCTAAAACCATCTTTGATATCCTGGCGGATTATAAGAAACTGATTTTATACAAAAAACCTGATACAGATCCATTATTCAACCTTGAAACGATCCACCATTTTATTAAGCTCCTCTGCAAGCTGGGAAAGCTGTGCAGAGTTGGCAGCGATACTGCTTGAATTGGAGGATACCATGGACATGGCTTCGCTCACATGATTCACATCCTGTGCAATTTCAATCGACCCTGCGGATGTATTGGCAATTTTTGAGCTGACTTCCTGGAGTGCGTCTGCACCCTGGGATACGTTCATACTGATTTCAGATATCGTATTGGTCTGATCAGTAACAGAAACTGATATACTTTTGACGATATTATTGACTTCACTGATGACCTGGGCAATTTCCTTGATATCATCTACCGTTGATGAAGTCGATTCCTGTATCCAGTTGATATTTTCTTGGATTTGTTCCGTGGCTTCCGACGTCTGGCCGGCAAGACTTTTTATCTCGGTGGCCACAACAGCAAAGCCTTTTCCGGCTTCTCCGGCTCGCGCAGCTTCAATGGTCGCATTTAATGCCAAAAGGTTGGTCTGTTCAGAGATATCAGTAATGGTTTCGGAAACATTTCCAATCTTGCGGGCGGCATTCCCCAGATCATCCACCCGTGACGATGCAGAATCAACCCGTTGGACAGCCTTATCCGAGATATGGGTGGCCTGATCAGCATTTTGTGCAATATCTTTGCTGGTATCGCTCATCCTGGCTGTGGATTCGGCAATCAACCGGGTATTGGCATTCAATTCTTCCATGGCTGCGGCAACAGCATTCATGTCTTCACTCATATTATCGGCCTGGATGGCTACATTTGATGTTTTTTGTGAAGAGCTGTCTGCTTCACTGGAAAGTTCAACCGCAACCCTGCTCATCTCAGTTGATGAGCTATTTAGGCTTTGTGCTTCCACATTAATATCTTTAATATTTGTCTGCAGGGCTTGCGCAAAAGTGTTCAAATTGTAGCCTAGCAGGTCCAACTCATCCAGTTTGTCTTTTGGTCTATCCGCTGTATCAAACCGCTTGGTCAAATCCCCATTTCTCATATCCAGAGCTGTATCTGAGGATTGGAGAAGATTTTTTACAATACCGTGTATTTGCAAAATACTGATAACTAAAAGGATTATGCCAACGATTAAACAAATGGTTTGAAAGGCAATCAAATTTTTTACTTTTTTTTCAGACAGTTTTTGAAGCATCACAACAGCAGCATTCATCTCTTTTAACAGGGTTATATTATTGTTTTTGATGAAATCAATGCTTTTAGAGGCATCTTTGCTGTCGGAAACGGCAACTTTCATGTGTGAGGAAAAGTCATTCCATATGCCTTTTACTTTGTTGAGTTGAGAAAAAGCAGGCTCAGCAGCTTTTGGACAAACTGAATACTCTCCTTTCAAATCCAATGTTAAAGGGGCCTTGCCTGAATCGGCCAGAGCCAAGAGAGTAGCATTAAAAACTTCCGCAGTATTGAGTACATTGGAAGACAGATTTTTCTTTTTCTTTTCTTCTGCTGCTGAAACAAATAAAAATAATTCTTTTGACATTTTTTGAGAGAGCATCCGCTGACGTCCTGCAAGGTTTATGACAAGACCGTCAGCCCGCTGTGAAGAAGTGGTATACCATGTAACCAGGAACATGGCGAAAATGATAAAAGACAGGCCGGCAACAATTAGCCCTAATTTGTATCTAATTTGCATGATGAGTACCTCATTGAATTGTTAAGATGAAAAATTTTACCACAAAACAACAACTGCTTCAATGCGCATTTTTAAAAAAATTTTAGAAATAAGACTGAATATTGCTCCATCGCCTCCATTTTCGCCCTTGACCTGAACAATAAAAGAAAATGAATATGGCCTGCCGGCCTATAATGGACGAAACCGCACAATTCTCTTCGGGGTTAATTACGAAACAGCCCATTTGAGGATGTTTTACTACCCATCAAGGCAATTCAAGATACCGGCGAAAAATTAATAATTATTCAAAAAGCAATCAGCTAATCGGTTAATTACGATTTCACGATATCTTGAGCCTGAAAAGAAACGGGATCGGACAATCCGACGAATGTTTTTCGCATCCTCGCCGGCATCCGAAATGCGGCCACTCATATATAGGCAAATTGAAATTTTAAATAATAGTTTCATAAATTCACCTCCAAATTTTTAAAATTATTAAAGAAATGCGAACAGCGGCTATTAAAAATTGCACAGATTTTCCGATGCCTAATTATTATTCAATCGGCGGTTAAAAATGAGACTTAATACAATAAAAAATATTTACT
>JAAEMC010000237.1 GCA_024225895.1 Desulfobacteraceae bacterium
ATTGTTATGTCTAAAGAAGCCCGAATTACCATACCTAAACAAAAAAAGCAGGTATCATAAAGGTAGAAAACAATCCAGGGGGCAGATAACTTATTTCTTAACAATCATTAAGTAAGGTGTCCCCGGAATTACAAACTGAGGATCAAAATGCTGATGGTAATTGTACTGCAATTCGGTTTCACAGTCAAAGTATTGACGTTAGCGGAACAACAAAGGGGCAATAAAAGAGAAGTTCAAATAAATTCTTGACATCGTGGTCAATAATATATAGGGCTTTATATAAAGCCCTATATATTATTAATTTGATTTATATATCAGGGGGTTAACATGCCGAGAAAATCACAATTCACACCTGAAGATGTCACCATTTCCGCATTGGAATCAGTCAGAGAAAATGGTTGGTCCGGGCTATCAGCGCCGGCGATTGCCAAAAAAATGGGCTGCTCAACAATGCCCATTTATTCTTATTTTAAGAATATGCAGGCACTTGAAGATGAGATCATTAAAGAAATCTGGGAAATGGTAATGGCATACCAGAAAAAAAAATTTACCGGGGATGTCTGGGTTGATCAAGCCATCGGGTGGATCAAATTTTCAAGAAAGGAAAATAATTTATTTCAATGCATGCTGAATGGCCGGAACAGGGATCTGCAGTACGATGTTCGCCGTAAGCACTGGAATTTTCTGACAACAATACTCAACAATTATTCTGCCTTTAAAGATTTGGATGTATTTTTAGTTGAAAGAATCCGCTATTCCCATGTCATGCTCACACACGGTATTGCCATGTCAGATAATATCGGATTGACATCTATTCTTTTTGAAAGTGATGAAATTTTATTCCAGTATATGTCCAGCACATGTCAATCCTTATTACTTGGATACCAGAAAGTTCCGTCGGCCGGGGAACACTTAAAGCGCCTTGTAAACGAAAAAAAGAAAGAAATCATAAATAGACAACCTTAAATGCCCGGGAGGAACAGATGTCTTTTAACACCCTAAAACATTTAATTCCAGTGGCATGGATCAAGTGCTGCCTGTTGATCGGCGTGGCAGCTTTTGGGTTGTGTGGATGCAGCCAGGATGCTCCTGTTTCAAAATCAAAAATGAGTAAATACGGTGGAACGCTGCATGTAGGAACGGAAACCGGTTTTTATGGGTTTGATATTTTTGGTCCGGGGAAAGGCGGCGAACTGAACCCTTCCATGGCAACATTGAATAACCTGATCCAGGAACCCTTGTTTCGGTTGGATTTATCTGGAAATATAATTCCGGTGCTTGGCTTGTCTGCTATATTATCTGACAATAACCGGGCCTGGGACATAAAACTTCGGCAGAGCGTTTTCTTCCATGATGGTACCCCGTTTAATGCAGATGCGGTAGTTCTGCACTGGCAAAGACAGCTGGATCCAGATAACCATTTTACGGGGCGAAAAATTTTCCAGGCAATCCAGGCGGTTGAAAAAGTGGATGATTATACCGTGAGGTTTGTGCTCGAGTTCCCTTGGCCCCCTTTTCTTAAATTACTGTCAGACGAGTCTTATTTAAGTGTTTTTATTCCTTCTCCCAGGGCAGTAAAAGAAGGAACCCATAACGGGGCGCCTGTCGGTACCGGACCGTTTAAATTTTTTAAGGACAGCCCCACAGATGGTTTTATCGTTGTGAAAAATCACGATTACTGGCAAAAGGGCTTGCCGTATCTGGATAAAATTATTTTCAGGGTGCTGCCGGATCATCAATCCCGTTATGCCAGCCTGATAGCCGGTCAAATGGATGTGATCTATCTTGATCGCGGCAACCTGATCCAGAAAGCAGACAAGGCCCCTTCTTTTTTTACCCACCATGCAAAAGGCAGTGGTGCTGAAATTGTCCTGATTAATATGCGTAAACCACCGCTGGATGATATCCGGGTGCGGCGCGCTCTTGCATTTGCAAATTATCAGAAACAAGAAATAAAACTGGCCTACGGCGGTATTCTTCCTTTTGCTCGCCATCCTTTGGGCGAGGCGTTTGAATGTGTAAATGACGCCTATCCTGAACATGATCTGGAAAAGGCCAGGCAGCTTATTGCTGACTATGGAAAGCCTGTGATAATTGGATACCTGCATTCCAATACCTCGCGGGGTAAGGTTATTGGGGAGCTGTTTCAGCAGTTGTGTAAATCCATAGGTGTGGATTTGAAACTGATTCCCCTTCCTGCCAACGGCCAAATAATGAGAGTTCTGAAGCGTGATTTCCACCTTGCTACATGGCGTATCCTTTCTGTAAATGACCACGGTCCCCAACTCTATCGAAGTTTTCATTCAAAAAGCCCAACAAACTTTACAGGATATTCCAGTACCCTCATGGATGCACTTCTTCAAAGCCAGCGTACTGAGATGGGTCCCGAAATTCGAAAAGAAATTTTATGCGACATTGCAAGACTGATCAATAAAGATGTCCCTATCCTTTACAGGGGAGGCCGCCGCCGGTATATCGCCGCCTCTGAAAAAGTCAAAAATATATCAGATATCGCAGGGTTGACAGTGAATATGGCAACCGCATGGATTGATTCCGAAAAAAAATCACGTATCAAAACCCATAAAACGGTTCAAAAGGTTGTTGATTCTTTTGATTGCCCAGATCCCTGCAAGGATTTTGAAGATACTGATGTAATAAAAGCCAAAATTCTGGGAACCTGGAAAGGAATGGATGACTGGGGTGCCAAATACAAATTTATATTTAAAGAAGACAATACGGTCAGACTCCACAAAACCGGAAGAATGAAAAAAACAGTACCCTACGAAATTTGTTCATCCAAAGTGTATTTTCAAGGCCGTGTCAAGCTGGTTGCCACACCCGGAACTGATAAAAATAAAATGGAAATCCAATGGAAAAGAGACGATATCCAGGGGGTGGTAGTCTTTTTCAAAGGTGATTAAATATTTTAAAGGATAATTTGTGCATTTTTGAGGTGGGCCATCCGACAACGCAGGCTATTAAAAAAAGAAAAAAATATTTGGCTCTTTACCAGGGCATGTTAAGTTGTATCAGTGCTGACATAGAGGACTGTTCTTAAAGATGATCAAACTCATTGCAAAAAAACTGCTGCGCCTGTTTTTTATTCTAATTGCTGTAACGGCAATCACTTTTTTCATGGTGAATCTGTTACCCGGAGATGCGGCGTATAATATTGCCGGTCCTGATTCCACTGCTGAAGAAATTGAAAACATTAGAAAAGATCTTGGTCTGAATGAAAATGTGGTTGTCCGCTATCTAAACTGGCTTTTTAAGGTTGTCAAAGGTGACCTTGGAGAATCATTGCTTGCCAGGGGTTTGGTATCCCGGGCCATTGTGTCCCGTTTGCCTGTTACCATTGAACTTCTTGTTCTTTCTGTGCTTCTCTCTCTGATGCTGGCCATCCCCTTTGGTGTTATATGCGCCTATAAACCCGGCAGTTTGATTGACAAGGCCGTAAGTTCAACTGCATTTGGTATGATGGCAGTGCCTGTTTTTGTTATGGGCATTGCGCTGATCTATATTTTTTCAATTCATCTTAGATGGTTGCCTGCCACTGGATTCAGCCCGATTTCAGCAGGCATTTTTGCCAATATCAAATCCCTTCTTCTTCCTGCCTTCACCATAGCAATGGTCGAGTGGGTGCCTTTGATGCGGGTATTGAGAAGTGACATGATCACTACCCTTCAGGAAAATTATATTTTGATGGCAAGATCAAAAGGGCTTCCCGCCCCCTATATTCTATTCAGGCATGCGCTTCAACCGTCATCTTTGACATTGATAACTATTTTAGGCCTTCAGATTGGGCATCTGTTCGGTGGTTCCATGATTGTTGAAACCATATTTGCACTGCCAGGTATTGGCCGTCTGCTAATCGGGTCTATCTTTGGAAGGGATTATGCAATGGTTCAGGGGTGTATTCTGTTTACGACTATTGCCTATGTTATTGTCAATTTTGCCGTTGATATGCTGTATGCTTTTTTAGATCCACGCATTCGAAAACAAATGGTTGACGGTCATGGATAATTCACCTTCCATATTTGAAAAATTAGGCATTACTTTCTGGCTGTGTTTAATGTGGATTGTTCTTGTTGTGCTGCTTGCTCTTTTTGCAGATCTATTGCCTTTGCCGGGTGCTGATGTCATGGATTGGGATCATCCTGCAGCACCGCCCGGTACTGTCGGTACCTTGCAATCGTTAATTGCTTCTGACGCAAATCCCACTGAAATTGTCTATTTTTTTGGAACAGATACCATGGGCCGCGATATTCTGACACGATTGATTTATGGCGCCCGCGTCTCCCTTGCTGTCGGATTGATAACCCCATTGATTGGACTTTTTTTTGGCGGTATCCTTGGTATGCTTGCAGGTTTTTATAAAGGACGTGTTGAAACTATTATCATGGCAGTTATGGATTCAATTCTCGCATTTCCGGGACTGGTTCTTTTACTTGCCATCACCTTTTTTTTAGGTCCTGATTTAAAAAATATCATCATTTCCCTGGGGTTTTTAACCATCCCTTCCTTTGCGCGGATTGCCAGGGCCAATACCTTGACCTATTCCCAGCGGGATTTTATTCAAGCTTCCAGAATGGTTGGACAAAATGATTTATCTATTATTATCCATGAAATTATACCAAATATTTTTACACCCATGTTGATTTATGCGCTCCTGGTTGTGTCCTATATGATTGTTGCTGAAGGATCCTTAAGCTTTCTGGGGCTTGGTGTTCCATCTCCCACTCCCAGTTGGGGAGGCATGATTGCAGAAGGCAAGGAAGTTCTTGAGGAGACGACCCATGTCAGCCTTTTTCCTGCGCTTATCATGTTTCTTACGGTCCTGTCTTTCAATCTTATCGGCGATTCATTGCGCAACCTTCTTGATGCCAGGGGAGGGCAGTTATGAGTATTCCCTTGCTGTCGGTAAAGCATCTGACAACGGATATTCATCTGGAACAGGGCAAAGTCAGGGCTGTAAGGGATGTCAGTTTTGATCTTTGGCAGGGAAAAACCATCGGCATTGTGGGAGAATCAGGATGTGGTAAAAGCATTTTGTGCAAAAGTATTCTAAAACTGCTCCCCGCATATGCACACATCTTAGAGAAAAGTCAGATAATTTTTAATGGCAGGTCCATAAACAATCTTACGGAAAAAGAGCTCAACAAGATCAGGGGCCAAGGTGCGGCAATGATCTTCCAGGACCCGTTATCATCCCTTAATCCTGTTATGAAAATTGGACACCAGGTTACCGAAACCCTTTTATATCACCTGAAAATGGAAGAAGAACCAGCGCTTAAAAAGGCCGAAGATTTACTCAAAGCTGTGGGTATTGCAAATCCGTCACAGAGAATTGATCAATATCCCCATCAGCTTTCCGGCGGGCTGCGGCAGCGGGTGGCAATTGCCATAGCCCTTGCATGCGAACCAAAACTTTTAATTGCAGATGAACCTACCACGGCCTTGGATGTAACAGTTCAGGCTGAAATCCTTGATCTGCTTGACCATCTGCAGATCCAAAGAAATATGGCCATGATTCTGGTCACCCATGATTTTGGTCTGGCAGCCTGCCGGGCAGATGAAATAGCCGTGATGTACGGTGGCAAAATTGTCGAGTATGCACCTGCAGAAAAATTGTTGGCAAACCCACGAATGCCATATACAAAAGCCCTGATAAACGCCATCCCCAGGCTTGAAGATCCGCCCCATACTCCTTTGCAGTTTATCGAAGGGCAGCCGCCAAACATGATGATCCCCTACGCCGGATGCTGTTTTGCACCACGGTGCAGCCTTGCCGGCCATCAGTGCAGGGATCAGGAACCTTTGTTAATAAACGATGACACCGATGACCATTCTTTTGCCTGCTGGAATCCCCTGGGAAAAATATCATGAAAAACAAGAATCGTCCCTTACTGGAACTTAGCAATATTGTTGTTGAATTTAATGCAGATCATGGAGAAAAAATCCATGCGGTTTCAGATATCAGCTTTGCTATTTTTAAGGGAGAAACCTTGGGGCTGGTAGGTGAATCCGGGTGTGGGAAATCCTCCCTTGCACGTGCAGTTATGCAGCTTCCAGGACCTGCTTCCGGCAAGGTGACGTTCTGCTCAAAAGATCTTGCACAATTATCAAAAAAAGAGCTGCTGAAAATAAGACCGCGATTTCAAATGGTTTTCCAGGACTCTGTTTCTGCTTTAAATCCCAAACGCAGTGTTGGCAAAACCATTGCCATGCCATTGAAAGTAACCGGAAATCTAAGTAAAAATGAGCGCCACACCCTTGTTGAAAAAATGATGTCTAAAGTCGGACTGGATTCTGAACTGTTTAATAACAAGCCCCATCAGTTTTCCGGTGGCCAGTGCCAGCGAATCCAGATTGCACGAGCCCTGATAACCGAACCCGAACTTCTCATCTGTGACGAACCGGTTTCCTCCCTGGATGTTTCCATACAGGCCCAGATCATCAATCTTTTGGAAACCATGAGAAAGCAATATGATTTGACCATGCTTTTTATCTCCCATGATCTGGCAGTTGTAAAAAATATCAGTGACCGTATTGCAGTCATGTATTTAGGAAAATTATGCGAAATCGCACCCTCGGAACAGCTTTACCAATCCTGTGCCCATCCCTATACAAGCGCACTCTTTAGTGCCATCCCCAGGGTAAATCATCCTCAAGCCTTTCCAAAGCTTCAACGATGTATAGGAGAGTTGCCGTCACCCACAGCCCCCCCGTCGGGCTGCCGTTTCAGGACAAGATGCCCAAAAGTAAAAGAGCAGTGTGTCTTTGAAGAACCAAAACTATATGAGATTAGTCCTGGACATACGGTTGCCTGCCATTTATTTCAATGATCTTTTGTCCATCCTGATCCACCATCAAGGCGGCACCTGCCGTATTGCCTGGGTTCGTTCCTCCCTGTGGAAAGTGACTTATACGCTTTTAGTTGTCACTCCTTGGCGCTTGGTGGCCAGGGATGCACCATTTTTTTTATTGGGGCATGTTATGGAATTTGATGAATGCTTTCGGGTGGTGGTGTGTTCCGCCCAGGGGATCACCTTGATTTTTGCAATAACAAAATCTCCAATAGTGCAATAGTCAAGGTGATCCTATACTTTTAGTTGCTATGCCTCTTTCCAAGCTTTTTTGCTCCGGGTGATTTTCTTTTGCACATTTGCCCAGGTATTTGTTTTTAAAAAAGATTCATCATAACGGTTGATCATCTCCATAAACATTCCAAAAGGCATAGTGAAGGATAATTCATCAGTCTTAAAAAATTTTCTTGCTGAAGGATCGCAGCCGCCAATAACTGCTTTATTAAGCCCTTTGGCAAGATAATGTAAAGGCCATACAACAAGGCTGCCGCAGGCGGCGCTCCAGGGAGTAACGACAACTTCAGGATCGTTTGTTACAAATGTTGCCAATCGGTGAAGACCGCTTAAAGCTTCAGGTCTTACAAAAAAAGTGACAAGCTGGGGATTTTCATTCTTTGCAAAACTGTTTAAAGGTTTGAAAACACAAAATTTGTTAGACGCAGGTTTTAGATCAATGTAGTCGAGTATCTTTTTAAAATTGTCCGGGGAATCACAGTAAAATTCGCCTTTCATTCTATTTGGGATGCCAGTGGAAACGTAATGAATGATGGTTTCAGGCAGTGGATCAAGAAAGCCAAACCAGAAAGCTCCACCAGCGCATCCGAATTGTTGAGCGGAAAAGTATGCTGCGGTTTTCTTTTTACGGGCAAGCCATATTTTCCCCATCACACACGAAAAGTTAGAAAATACTGTTTGCCAATCAATTTCATTGTTGATTTCTTTTTCAAGCGTAGGAAGTTCCATAGGCTTTGGAGAGAAGCCATTATTAGGTTTCTTATCAGTAAAAAAAGTCCCTATGGGTTGCTCATCAAGCCCTGAAGTATCAAGGAATTTTGGTAATAATTCTAATATGTTTTTATTCATACTGCCTCTTATTTATATCACTTATATTTTTAAATAATTGTTTGATCTCTGCTGTGTTCAATAAAAGTACCCTCATGGCAGAGAGTTGCTAAAATTTTACTCGTCAATTTTTTCTATTTTAAATATTACAGGACGGAATAGATCCGTACACGTTGCCAGGGCTGAATTTTTTTCTTTCATAATATCAAATGTGCTGCCCGATGCGATGGCAAGAATATATGGACGAAGATCAGCCCACGCAGATGCGCATATGCCTTCAGGCATTTCATAAGGATTAGAAATGATAAACTCCTGATTATCTTCAACCCTGTCACAGATTGAGAAGTTTTCCGGGTTTTTTGTATAAGAATTAACTATTTCCTTGTTAAACCCTCTTTGAATAACTGTAACTTTACATTTATGATACATAATATTATCTCCTGTTTTTATTGATGGATTCTTAAAAAGAACATTTTTTTGCTTAAAAACATCAAGCAAGCTAAAAATTAATGATTCCTCCTTTAATTTTGTTGTCATAGTTATAGTTGGTATAGCAACTATCTATATAAAAAAAACGCATATTACAATTCATTCTCAATGCTTTTGCAAATAGTGTTCAATGATTGAATCAACTCTTTTACCTGCTTTTTATCCAGGGAATGTTTACAAATTCCATCTGTTTTTTGCGTAACAGGGTTAACTGCTTTTAATATCTTTTTACCCTGTTCGGTTATATGTATTCGATTCATTCTACGGTCCCTGTCATCTCTGCGGCGTTCAATATAGGAACTCTTTTCTAATAAATCGAGTATTCGTGTTATATTAGTTTTATCTTTCAGGCTTTTTTCAGCTATTTTTGTCTGTGACACAGCAGGATTTTCCAAAATGACTTTCAGCACAAGCCACTGCTCATTTGTTATGTTGAAACCCTCCTTTAAAAGCTTATTTAAAAGGGTTTTCATATACCAGTTTGTCCTGCCTATGGCATAACCGAGTGAATTTGTTTTGCTGTTGTTTTCTGTCATATCAATATTAAATCGCTATAATATAATTGCTACACCAACTATATTCATACCAACTATATTCGTCAAGAGTTTTTTATCGTGCAATAAAAATTTCCGTGTAACTCATTGCATTCTTTTTAAGTTTGTAACAAAATTCGCAGCAATCTGCTCCTTGCATGATGGCCGGAGAGCGGGTCAACTCCAAGCTTCTTTTAAAAAAACGTATGATTGGCATCATCCTTTGCAAAGGGAAACCGGATGATGAAGGTAGTGCCGCCGGATGCTTCATGTTTAGTGACTTCGATGTGGCCCTTGCATTCTTTGATAATTCCGTAGCTGATGGACAGGCCGATGCCGGTACCTTTACCCACCTCTTTGGTGGTAAAAAAGGGTTCAAAAATTTTTTCCTGGATATCATCTTGAATGCCGGTGCCCGTATCCGAGACTTTGACCACCACATGTTCTTCTTTTCCCCGGGTTTGGATAAAGATCTTTTCATTGTCGATTTTGGTGCCGTTGTTTTCACTTTTTTCTTCAATGGCATCCCTGGCATTGACCAGCAGATTGATAAAAACCTGCTCAATACGACTGGGATCGGCAATAATGGGGGGAACCGGATCGCAGGTATCCCAGACCACTTCAATGCCCCGGACCTTGAGTTGCTGGCTGAAAATATCATGAGCCCTTTTTAAGAGTTCGTTCACATTGACCCGTTCAAAATTGATGTCGGATTTTCTGGCAAAATGGCGCATGTGTTCAATGATTTTCGATGCCCTGTCTACATTTCCGTTGATTTTTAACAACAGCCTGTGGAGAATCTCGTCTTCAATGGCTGCTTTTTGATTGATTTTTTTCAAAATAAAATCACTGGCGGTTTTAATGACCGATAAGGGCTGGTTCAGTTCGTGGGCAACGCCTGTGGACATCTCTCCTAGGGTAGCCATTTTCCCGGCCTGGATCAGTTCCCGTTCGGTTTCAAGGCGCTGGGTGATATCGCTGGTAGTAACTAAAAGCACCTGTTTGTCTTCATATTCCGAAGGGGAGACCCAGATATCGACGTAAATGGTTTTGTCATCCCTGGTTTTCTGTTTGACCCTGTTTAAAATGGCTGATGACTTGATCAGTTTAACCATTTTATTTTTTTCATCCTCCATGAACAATTTTTCAAATGAGTTTTGAAGGATCTCCTGTTTTTTAAACCCATACACGGATTGGACGCTCTGGTTGCAGTCAATGAGTTCCAGGCTTTCATTATCCAGGACAAAGACCGGATTGGGAATATTGTTGAAAATGGACTGGTATTTTTTTTCAGATGCTTCAAGGCGTTTCTCAAGTCGTTTTCTTGCTGTGATATCCAGACTCATTTCAATGACTGAGGTCACTTCTCCTTTTACATTTTTTAAAGGTGA
>JAAEMC010000238.1 GCA_024225895.1 Desulfobacteraceae bacterium
ATAGCAGCGACAACCACAATTAAAAATAGAAAAAAAGCTGGTATGAAAAAAAACTTTAATATGCTCTTATTTATTTTTTTTCTTTTTTCTAATGCATCTGCACTGAGTGAGTCTTTGTTTTTCAAAAGGGTGTCTTTTGTGGCTTTATCCATTTTCAAATCCTCCTAATTGATTTCCTCACATGATCAGTTACTCCAGTATGAGTTGATACCGGCATTATTATCAGTTAATGTATGCGCCTACCCCCAATCTTGAGTATAATTGCACATTTCGTTGAAAATCCCCATAAAATTCCATATACTTTTAATTTTTCTCTTTCTGCCAGCCTTCTCAGGTTTTTATCTCCGGTTAAAAGTGGGCTCGACACACTTTTTGAATAATATAAACAACAACAGTGGGTTCCATTAGACATTTAGGGTAAAAGTTTCATAGGATTTCATCGGTTAAACACTTCGCCAGGCCTGTGAGTGGCCCCTGAATGGCAAAGGGCAAAAGATATGTTAAAGACCAGTTCACGATACATCTAAATTAGAAAATTAGAGCACCACTCCAAAGTTGAGAAATCAATTTAGTTTTGATCATGACACCCGGGGTGATTTTTAATTTGCCCGGGATCTTTATTCATGTTAGATTTGGTTTTACATAAAGGAGGTTATGTAAAACCAAAATCAAGGGAGACTTTATGGATGATCAGGACAAAAACAAACCGGTTGAAACATCCCAAAAATCACCGGTGGTGTTTGAAAAATTAAAAGAGGTCCCCCAGGAAATTTTATGGCTGGCCAACTTCAATTCTGAGAACACCCGGGTCACCTATGAAAAGGCTTTGATGCAGTTCATGGCCTTTTTGGGTATTAGCACCACAGACCAGCTGCGCCAGGTGGAGCGGTCCCATGTCATTGCCTACAAGGAGCACCTGGTCAAGCAGGGGTACAAGCCCCGGACCATCAATCTCAAGCTGACCACCCTTTCCTCCTTGTTCACCGACCTGGCCCAGCAGCAGGTGGTGGAAAAAAATCCTGTGGCCGGCGTCCGGCGGCTGCCCCTGGATTATACCCGGGTCGAGGCCAAGAATATGACCCCGGACCAGGTCCGGGCCATGCTCGATGCCCCGGATCAATCCACCGTGAAGGGCAAGCGGGACTATGCCCTGCTGTGCACCTATTTTTATACCGGCTGCAGGATCTCAGAGCCCTTGAACTTAAAAGTAAAGGATTTTTATGAGGAAAGCGGGTATCATAAGCTGGATTTTACCATCAAAGGCGGCAAAAGGAACCGGTTGGCCATCCATGCCGAGCTGGCCCGGGCGTTGAAGGCCTACCTGGAGCAAGCGGGTCACGCCAGGGACAAGGAGGCCTATCTCTTTTTGCCCACCTGCCATGGACGGGGCCAACAGGATCCCGGGCGGCACATGGTGCGACAGACCGTGCATGGATTATTTAAAAAGTATGCCCACGCTGCCGGCGTGCCAGAGGATAGGTCCACCCATTCTGCCCGGACCGTCTTTATCACCCAGGCCCTGGAGAACAATTGCAGCATTGACCATGTCCAGAAGTCAGTGGGCCATACCCTGATCAAGACCACCCAGATGTATGATCAAAGGGGAAGACGGGATCAGGACAGTGCATCGTTTGCCGTACGCTATTAAAAAAGGATGCCATGAAAAAACAAACCACCATCCCCTGGTGCCGGCGACACAACCAGGCCATCACCGATCATCTTAAAAAGGTGGTCCGGCCCCAATGCATAAAAGATGAAATGGGATGTAGCGGGTGTAATTCTCAAACCATAAAGGTGTTGATGATCAATTGCTGGTGGGTCGGGCTCACGCAAACCGTTGTTTATATATTAAAAAAGGCTCCAAAAATAGATGTTTTCTTGGCTTAGCCTTACATTTTCAGTATCAAAATCAGCAGTGTAAGGGGTTTGGTCTTCACGAAGCTCAAAATTGCCGTTGTTTTCATGTGTTTGACGATGGATTGCTCTCACGCCAAGTTTATTTTTTATATTTTCAACATATTCTCTGTTTCCAACAGCAATGCTTTGAGTCCATTTTTCTTCACGGGCCAGTTTGTTCTTTTTCAGGCTTTCTTCAACCCATTGTCCGTGAACCTCTTTTAATGAATCAAAGGATTCAACTCCAAGAAGTTCAGTTAAACGCCTATAATTAATTATGGCATACCTCTTTTTCGGATTTTGGATTTCATTATAGCCGCTCCAACGCCATTCTGAAGGATGTGAGACTACTCCTGTTCGCACCATATTCATGTCAATATAAATTAGACAACTAACGAAATAGGAATCAGCCTGGATCGCCGTTGCATGGTAACGATCCTCCCAATAGGCACCTCGTCTTTTTTTTCTCATGTTATACTCTTGAGCTGTCTGCCCAGCGATAACTTGCATTGATTTAGGGATTCTATAATTCTTTGGCGTCTTTTTACTTGCTCGGTTACTTGCTCGGTCAAGGGGATGACAATTTTGAAAATATCATCTTCCATCAGTTGCGGGTCTATACCGGAATAGGCTTTTGTAAAACG
>JAAEMC010000239.1 GCA_024225895.1 Desulfobacteraceae bacterium
CATGAATTTTTTCATTTTCCAGTTTCAAAAGACATGTCATTCTCTGAAGTCTTGCAAGTTGAATTAGATCGTTTACTGAAAAGGTGTCAAGGCTTCCCTGGGTGAGATGAATACCGAAAACATCACTGATAAGATCGGTGATACCCGCAGCATCTTCAAGGTGAAAGAGTTTGCTCATTTGGGGATTTCTTAAATCAAGATCGACGAGCAATACTTTTCGGCTGGTCTGGGCAACCGTATAGCCAAGGTTGGTTGAAGTGGTTGTTTTTCCTTCACCTTCAACAGAGCTTGTTACCACAACCGACTCCAGGTCTTTTCCCGTGAGGGAGAAAAAAAGGTTGGTCCGCAGTGTTCGGTAGGATTCTGCATAGCTTGAATTGGAAGGAAAGTTTTCCAGCAGTTTTCCTTTATCATTTTGAAGCCGCTTATTTTTGCTTTTAAAAAATATCAAATTGTTTCTCCCTAATTTTTTGACCGGTCTGAATCCGGGATTGCGGAAAGAACGGGGAGATTAAAATTGGAATGAACGTCTTCTTCAGTCCGGATTGTTTGATCCATGTACTCGACAAAAAAGGCTAATCCCAAGCCGCCGCAAACTCCGAATAGAATACTTAAGATAAGGGTTCTCTTTTTATTAGGGGCAATGGGATCCATTGCCG
>JAAEMC010000240.1 GCA_024225895.1 Desulfobacteraceae bacterium
ACATGGGCCGCCGGATACGAAAGGCTGTTTACACCAGGAAAGCTGACAACACCGGCTGGAACACAGCACCGCAGTCAGAAAGATTATTTGTGTATGACGGCTGGAATATGATCGCCGAACTGACAAAAAACCTCGGAGTAACAACGCCTGCCAAATACTATGTATGGGGCCCTGATCTGAGCGGAACACTTCAGGGAGCCGGCGGCACAGGCGGACTTCTTGCCTCCGCTGACAACCTGACATCCGAGGTTTATTATTACCTATATGACGGTAACGGCAATGTGGGTCAGCTTGTGAATTCTGATGTGCCCGGATTTGTCGCTGCCCACTATGAGTATGATCCCTTCGGGAATATCATAAAAGCCGAAGGAGGATATAAAGACAGCAATCCGTATCGTTTTAGCACAAAGTTTTTTGATACGGAAATGGGGATGTATTATTACGGGTTCAGATATTACTTCCCGGAAATCGGACGGTGGTTGAGTAAAGATCCTCTTGGAGAATATGGAGGATTGAATCTTTATGCATTTATAACAAACAATCCAATCAATAAGTGGGATGTTTTTGGTCTTTATGAAGACGATAAAATTCATTATGTTGGAGAATGCAAAACTAATAAAGACTGTCGAGAGAATATTGAAATTTTAGTTAGCAACATTGAATCTGCTTTTTTACGATTTAGCCAATTTACTGCGCCACTTTATCAAAAAGCACTTCGAGGCGAAATGATCCCTGAATCAGAAAGGTACACAGAAGGAGTGACAAGGTATGATCAAAGCTGGAATAACCATCGGTCACCACTTAGAAAACGTTTGAAAAATGCAGCTAAATGCATAAAAATAATAATGGATCAACATAATGACGGAAAATGTGATTGCTGTGATGGCTTTTTCAAAAAGGGTATGCTAATTATGATGTTCGAATATGACAAAATGATGAATAATTTTCCACCTGAAGTTAAAGAAGTTAAAGTTAATCCACCAAAAACACCATTATCACCTGAAACCAAAGAGAATATAGAAAAAGGAATTAAATGGGGAACAGGCATACTCATATTCTTTTATATTATGACAGGTGGGCCATGTGGGCCTTTAGCTGGAAGTATATCTTAAATTCAGTGATGAGAGAAGATGAATAATAATAATTTAGACATCCTTCCGATTAGATAATTCGAAGGAGTGGAAGAGTGCATTCTCAAAGTGTAGACAGGAGATAATAAATTTGGATAACATACTGAAATAATTGGCACAGGCATCTGAAGCCTGAAAATACCGATATTAATAATTTCAGTTAGTTATCTAATCTGCCTTCACTTTAGGAATGCTTCAAAAAGTCTGAACTACTTTTGGGGCAAAATAAAGGATGCCAATTTTCAGAAAAAAAAATTTTTGAAAAAATTAAGGAGATTATAAGTGGAACAAGATAAAAATATA
>JAAEMC010000241.1 GCA_024225895.1 Desulfobacteraceae bacterium
CGCATAATCCTTATCCTTTTTGGAATAATCCTAAAATGATATGGTCAAAAGCAGATGTAGCATAATATTAATGTGGCGTTTTTTTTGAGAACAAAAAAAATAATTTTATAGTTTAACAGCTGCAAATTGTTTTGTGCCAATGGTGGTTATTCAATTGTTTTTACTGTTGAAAAGATTGAAAACCACAAATATTGCAACGATATTTACTGTCTGCATATCATACATTTTTTTAATCCAGGAATTCAAGGATTTATTGGCGGGCAAGTACTATTCCATTGCAGCCATTATTTTTTCGGCCTGTTTTTGGGTCATATCCATCAGATGCCTGTCTTTTTTTGCATCGGTTGCCTTGTTTACACCGCAGGCGCGGATGAGTACGTTGTTTGTGAACCCCAAGACCTGGAAAAAGAAATCATATTTCGGAAAAATATCATTGAACATATCTTGGTTTTCCTGGTTCTGGGTCTGGATAAAGACCAGGCGTTTCCCTGTTTCAAGGCGGCTTGGGTGCGGGTTTGTTGTAAAGTCGGGGACATAATATGAATAGGTCCTGTCAATAAATTGCTTGGCCTGGGAAGCAACATCTGCAAAATAGACAGGCGTGGCAAGGACCAGAATGTGGGCGGTTCTGATATCCTCAAGTACCGGGGTAAGGTCATCTTTTAAAACACAGGCAGCTTTTTTGTTCTTGCATGCCTGGCATGCCTGACATCCTTTAAAATCCAAGGTGTTTAAATAATATGTGTTCACCTTGGCACCCAGTTGTTGGGCCGTATCTGTGAATTCAGTTGATATGGTGGTGCTGTTTCCGTTTTTTCTCGGACTTGAGTTCAGACAGACAATTTTCATTTTTTTCTCCTTATTAATAATCTGTTTTAAGTTTGATTGTTCTAAAATTTTATAAGTATCAAAATGTTTGGGCAAAAAAAATCCTATTCTGTTTGTGTGGGCAGAAGGGATTTAACCATATTGATAGTCTTTTCATTTATGGAGGCCACGAGAAATTTCCCCCTTCTTTCAGTATGGATCAAATCAGCATTGGTTAACTCCTTTAAATGGTGTGAAATAGTGGGGGCACCAATATTCAGGGAGCCTGCAATTTCAGAAATAAAACATTCGTAGCAACTGGTCTCAAAATTTTTTTTATTCCGCTTGGCAATTTCAAGATAGAGTTCCAGCCTGTTTGCATTTGAGAGGGCTTTGAGTATTTTGGCAACTTTTCGTGTGTCTGTATCCATATGTATTCCAGGTAATCTTTTAATATTACAGTTCGATAATTGTCAAATTATTAATATATGAATACGAATTTGTCAACTGTCAATTGGTGGGGGGCTTTTGTTCAGCCGTTATTCACTGATCAGCACTTTTAAAATGTCTTCTTTTCCAATGATACCAGCCAGTTTCTTTCCCTCAACAACGGGGATGGTATGGAAGTGTTCCTCCACCATCAGGCTTGCAATCTCGCTGATGGGAGTATCCGGTGTCACAGAAACCGGGTTCTCAACCATGGCCTGGGACACCTTGAAAGCTGCCATCTTTTGAAATTCCTCTTCCAGTTTTTTTGAGGAAGACAGGGGGATTATACCGTCCAGGATAGTGAAAATCGGGGGAACCGGAATTTTCTTCTGCTGAAAAATCAAATCACTCTGGCACAAAATGCCTTTGAGCTTGCCATGGTCATCCACAACCGGGACTCCGTTGATATGACTTTTGAGTAGAATTTTAACTGCTTTGCTTACATCGGTATCACAAGATACGGTAATGACATCCTTGGTCATAATATCTTTTGCCGTTATCATAAGCATCTCTCCTTTTCAGTGTCATTTTATCAATTATAACCAAACCATGGTAAAAGTACAAATTTATTTTGGTTGAGATTTGTATTATGGATTGATATTTTTGCATCTGATTCAGGATAATAAAATTTAAGATACGTAAGAAAACGCTTGACTGCGTTTCAAGATTGTAGTCTTCTTTTAAGAAGAGCGGTAACTGAAACAAAATAAAAAATCCCCTATAACAAAGTATATTTGAATGATGATTGCAAAAGCATCGATTATCACAGTTTTTATGGTCTTTTCCCTTTGCCAGACTGCGGTTTCCCAGAAACTTGCAATTGCCTATGTTGACTTTCCCCCCTATGAATATATGGAAAATGGTCAGCCGGCCGGTATCATGGTCGCCATAGTTAAAAGACTGTTCCGCAAGGCGGATATTGAGTATGAATTGCAGTACTTGCCATTTAAACGGGCATATAACAAGGTAAAGCTCGGCCGGATAGACGGTTTGTTTAATTTTTATAAAATCCCGGAACGGCTGGCTTATTTCGATTATTCCAAGCCCATCATCCAAAACCCGTTGGTCTTTTTTATCCGAAAGGAATCCAAGATTACCTTCCAGGAGTTAAAAGACCTGTCCGGACTGACTGTCGGAGCAATGCTGGGGTATACCTACGGCAGCGAATTTGATAATACCACTTTGTTTGTCATTGATCGGGCAGTCTCCCATTTCAGTAATTTTTCAAAACTTTTTTATGGCCGTATTGATGCGTACCCCTGTGATAAACTGGTTGGTATTTATTTGGCAAGGAAGCACAAGATGATGTCAGAGTTTATTATTATTCCAAGGCCGCTGAAGGTGATGGACGGTCATATCGGGTTTACCAAAGGAAAACACACAAAGATCATAGAACGGCTGAACACAGCCATTGATCAAGTTAAACAGGACAATACCATCGATAATATCATCAATGCCTATCTTGAAAAGAACCGATAACCTGAATATTCATGAGATTCTAATTATTTTTAAAAAAACGGCATAATTACAACCAATCACATGAAAACTATCAGGTAAATCAAACAATAGAGTGCATTTAAAAAAATGGTTAAAATCACACCTTCCTTAACGCACCGCTTTTCCTCATCTACCCCGCTGTCAGTGCATTTACGCAAGTTTACTACAGCTTTGTGCCCTGAAACTTGCAGGTAAGGCAAAATTAATTCGCGAAATATCCGGGTTAATTCATTTTTAACAATTTGATTTATTTCCACTTTTCATTGGGTGGAGTGGCCCTTGACTTCGACCGCCAGTTTACATAAGTATGTTAGGCAAAGCAGATAATAAATTAATCCATGTGACACTGATTTTGGACGATATCTTGCAGGACGGGGATAATGGAACGTTTAATAAAGATATTGATCATCACCAATAGTTTGGAGCTGATCCAAAAAACAAATGAAATTGTTGATGGAGGAATGATCGATCTTGTCCATTGCAGCACCGGACCTGACGGCCTTTCCCAGATTACAAGGGATAATTATGATATCCTGCTGCTGGATGAAACTTTGGCCGGCATCCCTTTGACAACATATTTGTCAAAGGCCGGACAACCACCGGATTTAATAATATCCTGCCCCCTTTCCAATAAAACCCTTGAAAACTATATCCACAAAATTGTCCAGGAACTTGTGGATAAAAAAAGTGGGTCCATACAGGAGAATAAGGCGCTTTTTTCATCCACAAATCTTTTTGATGCATTTATGGAAAATTTACCAGTAGGGGCATTTATCAAGGACCTTGACTCCAATTATATCTACGTGAATCCCCAGGCGAAAAAGTGTTGTCCCCAGGCAGACTGGTATAAGGTAGCTACGGTTGACATTTTTCCGGAGGTGGGCCGCGAACTGATTTCCCACGACCGGGAAGTGATTATGGAAGGCCCCCAGGATTATATTCAGAAAATTAGTGGAGAGTTTGGCCGGGACCGTTTTTACAGGACAGTCAAATTCCCCATCGTCCATGAGGGCGAAATTCGGTATATCGGATGTATCTCCATGGACATCACCAAACTGCTGGCTACGGAAAAAGAATTGCTCAATTCCCGGAGGGAATGGGAGAATATATTTCAGGCCATAGGTCATGTGGCACTTATTTTAGATCCTGATCTCAATATCATAAATGCAAATCAGGCCGCCCTGGGAAGGCTGGGATTAACCCTGGATCAGATTCAAAAAAAACGCTGTATTGATTTTTTCAGTGACGGGCAGTGCGATGAAAAATACTGTCCCATGAAAAATGGCTTTTTATTAGAAGATGCCAATGCCTCTGAAATGGAGATGCATGCACTTGGCGGTGTCTTTTTGGTCAAGTGCACCCCTGTATTTGACGGGGATGGCAAACTGGATAAGATCATCCATATAGCTACGGAAATAACAGTCCGTAAAAAGGCGGAAGAAGCTCTGACACTAAGTGAGGAAAAATACAAGAACCTGATCAAAAATGCCTTGATGGGAGGGGTTTACCAGGTAAAGGCCCAGGGCGATTTTATAATGGCAAACCAGCGGACCGTTGAAATGCTTGGATTTGAGTCCATTGCCGAATTTTTCAGGAAACCGAGGAATATTATTGATTTCTATGTGGATCCCCAACGCAGAGAAGATCTTAGAAAGGAGATCGAGACCACAGGTTTCGTAAAAGGCGGTGAAGCTGAATTTAAAAAAATTAATGGCAAAAAAATATGGGTAAAGATGAATACCCGGAAAATTGAGAATGACTATGGTGTGATCTGCTATGAAGGTCTGATCGAAGATATCACTGAAATGAAACGTTTTGAAAGAAGGCTGCTCCAATCCCAGCGCATTGAGGCCATAGGTGCCCTGGCAGGAGGTGTCGCCCATGATTTTAATAATATTTTGGCCCCCATTATCGGATATGCTGAACTGGCATTGGAAGACTGTGAAAAAGAAGGGACGATTGAATCTGATCTAAAGGAAATTTTAAAAGCCGGCAAACGAGCCAAAGGGCTGGTCAAACAGATACTGACCTTTGCACGCCAAAGCACACAGAATATGGCGCCGATAAAGGCAAAGATGGTTGCCAAGGAAGCTTTGAAATTTTTAAAATCATTCCTGCCCAAATCCATAGAGATCCACCAAAATTTTCAAAGCGATGCATTAATCATGGGAGATGCAACCCAGATCCATCAGATATTTATGAACATTTTTACCAATGCAGCCCAGGCAATTCCCGACGAGATCGGGGTAATTGAAGTGGAAATGATTGATGTAAAGCTCCGGGATAAACCCAAAAATGATTTAGTGGATTTAAAGCCGGGAAATTATCTGAAAATAAGTGTTTCAGATACCGGACAGGGAATTTTACCCGAACACATATCCAAGATTTTCGAACCCTATTTTACAACAAAGGGGAGAGATCAGGGTACAGGCATGGGGCTTGCGGTGGTGCACGGTATCGTTAAGAGCTATGACGGCGGCATATATGCTCGCTCAGGACCTGACAAAGGAACGATTATCACCATTTATCTGCCCTCCCTTGAACAAGAAGAAGCTTTAAGTGTTATCCGGGACAAAGAAGCCGCAGGGGGTCATGAATGCATTATGCTGGTGGATGATGAGGCCCCGATTCTCAGCATGAACCGGCAGATTTTGGAAAAACTGGGTTACCGGGTTGAAGTTTATACCAATGGTATGGATGCATTTGAACGTTTCAAGTCGGCACCCAATGATTTTGATCTGGTCATAACAGATATGTCCATGCCGAAAATGACCGGGGAGCTTTTGTCCATGGAATTGCTGAGGATTAATGCCGATCTTCCCATTATTCTTCTGTCCGGTTTTAACAAAAAGATATCTTCCCGGATGATTAACAGAATCGGCATTCGGAAAAAAGCGTTAAAACCGGTTTCCAAATATGATTTGGCCAAAATGATCCGCACTGTTCTGGATGAGGAAAAATAAGCCCCCCGGCACCAACCAAAAAAGAAAATTGTTGATGAAAAGTACACCAGAAGAACTTCGAGCCCGCGGGTTTGCCTTTGAAAACGATGTGGAACAATTTAAAAATTTAAATGAATCCGGTTTAAAAGCTCTTGCATGTGATCCATTGCCCTGGAAGCGAACTGTTGGGATAAAGCTGATGGCCTTAAAAAAAAGGGCTGCAGATATTCCCTGGTTTATTGCCATATTGAAAAATGAAAAAAAATTGTATACCAAAATTGCAATCTCAGATGTCCTGGCAGAATGGGGTGAAACAGCAGCCGAACAATTAATACCAGAACTGGGCAGTATCGGAAACAACCAGCATAAGGTTCCGGCACTGGTTGATCTTAATAAAAAATCATTCCCCTTGCCCAGGGATATCGTTGCCCGGATTTTAATTCGCATGGGGCCATCTATCCTGCCGGGGATCATAATAATTATTAAAACAGGCACCCCACTGCAAAAAAGTGAAGCCATCGATGTCTTCGGGCATATTACATTCTACCATGGCAGGGCAGAAGATGAATCCGTATTGTTTGAACTATGGGAGCAGTGTGATGGGGATGAACTCATTAAATGGAAAATAATCAGAGCTTTACAGGCCTTTCCTACCCAAAAGGCCTGTTTGTTTTTGAAGGATCTTAAATCATACGGGAAAAATGAAATTGCTGTTTTAGAAGCCCAAAGGAGTCTGGCCCGGATAGAGGAAAAGCTTAATTCAAGGATGTGAATAGCCATTGTCTGTTAATAAAAACACAGTTGTTTATTATTGAAAAACAGGATATTCAGTGAGTTCAAAAACAGTAAGGATAAATCATTTGAAAAAAAAGATATGACAACCAAGATATTTATTACAGATTTTGACGGAACCCTCCTCAATGATGACAAGGTCATATCAAAAGAGGATTATGCAACG
>JAAEMC010000242.1 GCA_024225895.1 Desulfobacteraceae bacterium
ATCCCGGGCGCGGGCCACCATGACATAAAAAAGGCGCTTTAGCATGTCCTTACTGTCGGGCTGACAATAATACGAATCAATGTCTGCAAGAAAAACATGATCAAATTCTAAACCCTTGCAGGCTTGGGCATTGATCACCATGATGCCGCCTTCATGAAAATTGACTCTTTCTTGATGCTCCTTGTGATACGTTCTGATGCCGGGACTACCATTGTCTAAATTTATTTTTTCAGTTTCACATTGTAATGCTTGAAAAAAAACATTTCTAGTCTGATTATTCGGTGCAATAACACCAATAAGTTTTGAAGGTTCCCTGTCCGCCATTTTAAGAATTCGTTCAATCATCAACTCAAACTGATTTCTTTTATAGGTAAACAGGACAGGTACATTTGTTTTCCTCCCGGTTTCCTGGGGTGGAGTTACCAAAGGACTGGCCATGTCCCCAGTATAAAATGCCCCAGCAAGTCTTGCAACTGATGCAGTATTTCGATAATTTTTGTTTAACTCAATAACCTTTTCCGGCTCAATGGCTAGTCTGAGTTCGATATCCCTGCGGCTGCTGTTTTTCCCGGAAACGATCTGCTGATTCTGATCTGCCACCACAAAAAAATTTTCAAACCCGAGACTTACAAGAGTGTGATAGAACTCAGGCGGCATATCCTGCCCTTCATCAATAATCAGATACTCGAGTCTTAATGCTAAGGCTTCTTCGGACTGCTGTTCTAAAATGAGATTCACATTATCCCAGTCAATATCCTTCCATGATGACCCAGGAGCTGCCGGCAACCTTGGAACATTTTTTTTGGTTATCTCTCGAAATAATTTAAAAAACCAACTCATCCATTGGTGACAAGAAATTTTTTTTCCACCAAGGTGGCAACTTGCTTCATGGAGCAGCTTATTAAAGACGAGAAAAATATGGGGCTCTTTTGCATTTGCATGCCGCCTTGCACGAAGAAGAGCAAGCACTGATTTTCCCGTCCCTGGACCACCAATCACAAGATGTTGGCCTTTTTTGGGCAAGGCCCGGGCTGCTTCCTGTTCTTTACTCAGATCCTGAATTCCGGGCAGCTCGAATAGACGTTCGGTCATATGTGGTCTCCAACCTACTTAAATTTTTTGGGTTTGTAAAAAACAAGGAACTGCACCATCATGACTGCCATTGCTACCTTTTATAAGCCCTCTGTCCAGCAAGGCGTTTCCATAGGCACAGCTGGGTTCAGGAATCAGGGCGCAGGCATGGCAGGCGGCACGGTTTAAATATCCCGGTCCCTGACCCTCATGTTCTGAGCATACCGGATCCAGTGAACACCACTGGGCATGATCAAACACATGGGTCAAAAGCGGTAAAAATCTTTTGGGCGCTGCTAATTCCGAAAGACCTCCCAAAGACCCTTCAACATCTGGAACAGCAACATAAACGAGAATTCCACCCATTGGGTTTTTACCTGATTTGCTGTATATCCGTTCCTTTAACGAGGCTGCCGGATATCCTGCCGCAGCCTCAAGCTGCCGGATCAAAAGATGGGCAAGGGTGTGCAGCAAGATAAACCGTGGAGAGACAACCACTTCAGGTTCAAGCACAATTCCGGAACGTTTGAATCTTTCCTCAAGGGGAAGGGCGCGGGCTTTAACGGCTGGTATTTTTTCCCAAAGGCTTAAAAGGTCCTCTTTAAATTTAAAAAAAATACCCTCTCCATATAATTCAAGGGCTGGTAGCCAGTCTGTCTCCCCGACAATATCCGGGGGAACTATGGTTCCATTAAGCCTTTCAAACCCTTTGAGTACAAGGATTTCTTTGAGGCGGCTCACTGCAGTAAGCTGGGCAACAGCATCCACGATTTTTTTTGGTTTAGACCCTTCTTCAAGACAGATGCTTTTAAATTCTTCTGTATGGTGCCGTGTGACAAAATCTTCATCGTCAAAAAGGTTCGGGATAGGATCTGTCAACGCTTGGTATTCTTTCTCAAGAAGAATACCAGGAGTAATATGTTTGCCGAAAAATGGATACCCGCTCTTAATTTTTCCGATTGCTTCTTTCACTTCCGCTTTGGTGCAGGCAAATTCATCTGCCAGGCGCATTAAAAGGCTTTTTTTCTGGAGAGAATTCATTTTCTGGTCAATTTCTTGACGCCGTTGTGAATTTGTGTAAAGACGATCTACTAAACTACCTCGGCGGATACGCGATTCGGGTGGAATAACCAAAGCACTTGTGGTTTGAGGACTGTGAACCCGTGTATCATTAACTGCTAACACCTGAGCCGGTTCACTCTGATGCTTCAAATTTTCAAGATTATCGCCTACACTTTCGGCAAGCCATGGCTGTCGGCGTAGCCGCCCATATGGATGCCTGTGTCCAGTATTAAATGGGCTCCGGGCACGGCATCTTTCACAAACGAGTTCATATTTTGATCCTTGTTTTTCAATAAGCTTAATATATGAGTGATTCCAATCCGGGCGGCACTGCTTTTGGTCCTGGGTGGCTGCTTTCGAATGGCTTAAACGATGCCATGGCACATCTGCCATGTGTCCGTCCGGGTGAACAAACACCCAGGATACCTGTTCTAACTCAGGATTCTTACCGCATTTGTCACATTTTAGAACACTTTGTGTCTGATGACGCCATGGCTGGCAATAAAGGCTCCCACATTTTGGATTTGGGCAGCGCATCCATGAGGGGAATCGCATGGCAGGGATACAAATTCCGTCAGCACTGCCATTTTCAAGTTCCTTGGCTATGGGAGGCTCGCGAAGCTCCTGCTCGATTCCTAAGGAACTTCGAACTTGATCGACATAGGGAATCAGGCGGGCAGCAACCCGGCCGTTACGATCAGTCCATTCCCGGATATCTTTGGGAGTGATTAAGTATTCTGGTCCGCGAATAACAGATCCAACCGTGCAATAGCGCAAAATGTGGGACAACCGGACAGGGATATAAATATTGGTCATAATTATAATTGTTTCAGTAATGCAATGTTTTCAACATTGCGCATGGATTGAAGTGTCGGCCATAACCCCTTAATTCTGTCATCATGGTTATGGAGTAGCCTATTTGCGTTGTTAATCTTCTGACGGGCTGAATAGTGCAAATCGCGTTTGACAGATTTACAATGGTCCGCCTGGCTTTTCCATTCTTGGACAAGTCGTTCAATATGGCGTTGTATTTCAGGACCTCGTTCTTTATCCGCCTGAGCGCAGCGAAGCTTTAATGTCTCGATCACCTGGCGTGTTATAGGTACATCCGAATCAAACAGTGCTGCCTGATTCTTGTTAAGCAGATGGGGGCATCCGTGGCGCACTGCTATGACAAGTGCGGCATGAAGCGCCCGGCGTCTTGACTGAAATGTATACGGAGTAATGCTGGTGGGCTCTACAAATCGATAAAAGGATTCATGATAGGGCCTGAAATTTTCATAGTGGGAAAGGCTCCGTGCCTGGTCCCGGTAATAATTTGTAAACACCAGCCCAGGAACATCGCTGCGCCCGACACGGCTGCTGGCCTGAATATATTCTGCAGTTGTAAGGGGCTGGCCGTTGACGATCATTAATGCCAACCTGGCAACATCAAGCCCGACGGAAATCATATTGGTTGCCAGGGCAGCATCAAGGCATTGATCATCTTGCCGTGAAAGTTCAAGGCGCGCAAAAACCCGGGCATTTTCTTCAGCTGTTGACACACTGGTTAACTGCGCCACCTGCCTGGGTGTGCGATTCACCATAATCTGTTCAGTTTTTGCTTCCTGGGTCAATCGTCTGAAATAATTGCCAACATCAACATTAAACAAATTATGGCTGTTACCCACCCCTTTCAAGCTGCCATGGTATATCACCAGGGTCCACCAAGCCTCTAGTAAAGCTTCTTGATCAACTTGGCCTTTGCCAAATAAAATTTCCGGTGCTGCCAGCAATGCCGCAGCCAGAGGTGCCATGCATAGCTGGCGATTGAGAGATGGCGCCAGATACCCTAAATACATACGGCCAGGACGAATCTTAAGGGGAATTGTCTTTGCAAAAAAAGAATCGTCACAATTTAATCCAGGAGGGGGAAAGACTGCCACTGTTTTTCCGTATAGGCGTCTCACCTGTTCTTGAGCCATTCGAATTGTGGCTGTGGATGCAATATGTTTAGGGCGAATACCCTGGTGAATTAATACTGTATCCAATGCTGCCTCATAGATGCCTGCAACCGAGCCAAGAGCACCTGAAATAAGATGTAACTCATCCTGGATTATTAATTCAGGAGGGCGGTTTATATTCTTTCCAAAAAAGGAGTTGGTCTGCTCTTCCCAGGCCAGCCTGGCAAATTTATCTATGGTTGCAATCAAAAAAGTCGGTGGATCGGCATAAAGCGCTTCATCAACAACATTGCAGGGTATTCGGCCGGATTGCGATCTACCAAAATCACAAGAGGGATTGGTGCACCGAAAATAAAACTTGGATTGGACGGCATGGTAATTTTCTGGTGCATTAAAAGCTTGGCGGCACCATGGACATGCATCAAGGACTAGCCTCCCTGGAGGATCCCCGTTACTTTGTGATGATTTGTTCACCATTTCCATGGCGGCCTTGAATGTATTTGGACTGGATGCCTGCCCCACCCACATGCCTATGGTGATGGGTTCTTCCCCCAGAATGCTATTTTTTTGACGGATTAATTCCAATGCACAGATTATTCTTGTTGCACGCAGATATTGCTGTGATGTCAGAAGGCGAAGTGTATACCTCATTAAAACACTTGTCCCGCCACCGGAACTCGGATTGGTAAGACGACGCCAGGCAATAATAAAAGCCACCAGACCAAGATATGCTTCTGTTTTTCCGCCGCCTGTAGGAAACCAGATTAAATCCACTATGTCTCGTTCCAAACAATCTTCATTAACAGCAGATTCAATAACCATCAATAAAAAAGCTAATTGAAATGGACGCCATTTGTAAAATGTTGTTTTCCGACTTTTTCCCGTTGATTTATCGCTTTGTGCCATTTGCAAAAGCATGGCTTCATTGGCGATACTAAAGGCTTGGGCAGCATTCTTATCTTCCCGAAGAAGAGCCACCCCTTTTTTCATTCTCATTAATGCCTGGTCCATCCGTAGAACAATCCTTGAGCCTGCATTTGTTTCCCGGGAACGCAAATTTTCTGCGTATTTTTTCTGATCTTCAACCCAGCCCCCATATTCATCCACAAATTTATCCATTTCATCAGCAAGTTTGCTGATATCCTTTTTAAACATGGACAAGTACTCAAGGCTCAAGAGATAATCATTAGCACCACTTACATCTGCCGTGACTTGGGGGACCTCAACTGCCGGTATGAAATCGCTTCGTATTTCATTTACCTTTCCGTTTTTTAATGACCAGTCTACTGAAGCACCATGGCCTAAAGCATAAATATGGTGGTGGTCATACTGTAGCTCAAGTTCCTGTTCTTCTTCGCTTAAAAGCTGGGGATCAACCTTTGGATATACACCAACTTCCCCGTTGTCCAGAGTACAAACCAAACCCACTTCAAACAATGACATTTCATTTTTGGCATTGTTCCATTCCTCGGCACCACCATCCATTGATACACGACTGGAATTGCACAATGAAACCGTTACAATCCAGCCACCTGAAAATGGTCTACAAAGCACATCAAGTTCGGCCTGGCCTTGGAGAATGGAATCACGAAATTTTAAATTTTCCTTACTCTCATTGCCTTTCAAAGCCTCATGAATTGCATAATTCCCTACATGATCATCATCGCTGGAGAGTGGGATGCGCTTCCAGTTTTGACTGAGATATTGACCTTTATCACTGCGTTCTTTTCCACTTTCATACCGGACCGCGAAATACTGAACCTGGAATTCTATTTCGTCTCCAAGGATAAAAAAAGAGAATCCAACAGAAGACGGTGGCATGTACCGGTTCGTTTTTTGTGAGGGTTCAATAACTTTGCACCGTTCTGATGTTTCATCCTCAGACCCATGATCCTCTTCAATATGAATGGATTGATTTTCAGAAGCTGGATCAATGCCATCGCCGCCCTTGACAATAGGGAATAAAACCCCTGTAGGATATCGCTGAATAGGAGAGATGCCGTTTAAATATTCGTCCAGGCCGGAAGCTGGTCCCATTAACTGGGATTTAATCCATTCAATATATTTTTTGCGAGATTTAGAATAATCCATTTTTATTCATATTTCTCATTTTTAACGACCCGCATCAGCGGCAAAGTGAACGCGCAGCGGGCATTTTGTCCGACTGCATGCGATTGTTATGGCATCGAATCAATTTTTCTTGCAATGTAAACTCCGTAACTTAGATAGTCCTTGTACCTTTCATAAAGATCAATTTCATTTTTTTCAGCCTCAACTATTTCTTGTGCGTTATTACTATTTTTATTTCTCTCAAGAAAACTTGAGAATCGACTTTGCATCGGTCGATAATAGTTATCTAACCAACAATCTTTAGGTAGATA
>JAAEMC010000243.1 GCA_024225895.1 Desulfobacteraceae bacterium
ACGTATCAAAATGGCTAAAAGAGTAAACGACATCATACAATAGCAAACAGAACCGAAAGAGTGAAACCGTAGAATCAAAAGTAAAACCACCACATAGATAAGGTTCCAAGGGACGTGTCCTTTGGCCCTCGGAGGACACACGTGTCACGTCCCCGGAGGGCCTCCAATACTGTTGAATTAAGGTTTAAGGTTTATCATTGACTATTGACAATTACTGTTATTTGCCACAGAGGGTTGCATAACATTTCTCAACGGGGTATAATGGTAGCGGACAGGTTCCCTGGTCATGCCGGGGCAGTAAAAGAGTGACGTAAGTGTGTTCTTTGATTTTTCAGTAACGATGTGAGAAACCATATAAGAGGATTCAGTGATGATGCTTTAGGCGGTAAAATACCGGAGAGTTCTTTGCGCATGGCAACTGTGAAGAAACAGTGATTTTATAAAAAATTAAATCGCAGGGTGTTTGCGTGCCGAAATGTGATAGGAACATTATACTGTTAGGTTTTGCGTGATATAAAGTGATTCCAAATTGCCGGGAAATCTGACAAAAAAAATCGTCGACCCCCCGGGGGTTTTTACGCTATTGGGGGTCGACGAAAATAAAGTAACAATAATCGTGATTTCAAAAAATAAAACCCTGGTACAGTGGGGGTTTTGTTTTCAAATCACAATGGGTTTTAATCTCACCATAGTGGAATGTAAAGGATTAACCGGCGGGCCATCTGTCTGGAGGATTAACCGTTTAAATCTCACCATAGTGAAATGTAAAACAGTTGAGTAGCTCACAAAAAGGATCCGTGATTGGTTCTAATCTCACCATACCGGGGGGAAAAAATTGGTGAAGCCGTCAACTCAATGGAACAATTGAAATGGTACCTGGAAGCGTCTCCACTCCTGCTTCATGCTTCCATATCGCAAGCGATAAAAATCCAATATGAAAATGAATCGGTGATTCTTAAGGATTTAGAGAATTATGGAAGCCTGGATTGACTACCACGGAATCGATAAAACTTAAAAAAGTTTTGCCACTGAGGACACCGAGGGCAAAAAAAAAAAAAAAAAGATAAAAACCATTTGCCACGAAGTTTCACGAAGGGTCACTAAGA
>JAAEMC010000244.1 GCA_024225895.1 Desulfobacteraceae bacterium
GATGAGCAACAGGGCGTTGCTCAGGGCGAGGACAAAGCGAAATTTGAGTTGTCGTTTCATGATATTGTACTCCTGTAAAAGTTAGATAATTTATATTGTGCTGGGCTAGTAAATAACCTTTTCATCCATAAGTTTAGCTATGTCCTGATCTTCTAATTTGAGCAGGTCTTTAAATACATAGTCATTTTGCTGCCCGAATTTGGGCGCCCGTGTGGCAGTGATCTCTTCTTTTGAAAACCTAAATGGCGGGGTCACTGCGATTTGGGGAGTGCCACTATAATCCATCCGTTGAAAAATATTTCGTTCCAGCAGGTGGGGGTTGGCTAAAAGATCAATATTGGTGAACGAGGGCATTGCAGGGACACCGGCTTCTTGAAGTATCTCCATGATCTCAAATTTGGTCAAATCCTTAGACCATTGGGCAATTTCTTTGTCCAGGGCATCCTGGTGTTCCCACCGGGTTGCAGGGGTTGCAAATTTTTCATCTGACAAGAGATCATCGCGTTTCATGGATTGGCAGAGGGCTTTCCATTCCGATTCTTCAGACACCGATATGCTGACCCATTCATCCTCCCCCTGGCAGGGGTAGCAATTGTTGGGAGCAAATCCTTTTTCTTTATTGCCGCAGCGTTCTTCAATCTTACCATTCAGACTGTATTCCATTAATGCCTCCCCTGCCAGGTAGGAAACAGTTTCAGACTGGGCAAGATCTATGAACTGCCCTTTTCCGGATTTCTGACGCTGGTTCAAGGCGATCATTAGAGCCAGGGCGCAGGAATACCCATTCCATATATCCGTACCAGTAGTCAGGTTATTGGGCGGCATATCCGGATAACCGGTCAGGTAGGCAAGCCCGCCATGGCAGGCAAAGTTCCAGGCATATCCGCCATACTTCCCATAGGGGCCGTCTGACCCGAATCCGGAAGCTCCCAGCATGATCAGGCCGGGATTGTCTTCTTTTAAATCTTCATATCCCAGACCGAGTTTTTCCAGGGCACCGGGCCGCAAATTGTGTAGGAATACATCACTTTTTGAAATCAGGGTTTTGGCAAGTGCGACCCCTTTGGTGGTTTTGATATTCAAAGAAGCAGATAATTTATTATTATTCACAAAATTAAAAGGGGCGGATTGGTCAAACCCCTCCTTGGTGGGATCATATCCCTTGGCTGCCGCACCTATGGCAAAGGTCCTCAGGCCCATGTTATCCCGGTTTTCAATTTTGATGACTTCTGCCCCCATCTGGCCGAGCAGCATGGCAGCGGCAGGACCGGCAAGAAAATCACTGATTTCAATGACGCGAATGCCTGTTAATATATTACTCTCCATGAGACCTCCTTATTATTAAATGACATTTGAATTTTTCAAGGTTTCAAGGTCCTGGGCCGTGTAGCCTAAACGCCCCCCCCAAATATCTGTGTTGTGTTGGCCTAAAAGCGGTGCTCCTTTGGCTTGAAAGTTTTCGATATCCGAATATTGAAAAGGCGCAAAAGGGTAGGCCTTTTTACCTGTTTTCGGGTGATCGGCTTCTTCAAAGAATCCGCGGTGCTGCATCTGTTCATTATTGAACAGTTCTTCGCTGGTTCGTATGGGTGTCCCGGATACGCCGGCCTTTTGGCAGATGTGAAACAATTCTTCTTTTTTAAATTGTGCTGCCCATTTTTCAATAAACGGTTTAATATCGTCATCCCATTTGTCGTGCCGGGTTAATGAAGACATCAGTTCTTCTTTTTCAAGGGCCGGGTCTTTGATTAATTCGATCAGCCGTTTCCATTCCCGGTCCTCGGTATTCAGACAGATCATGAAATACCCGTCCTTGCATTTGACTGGTTCACGAAAGGATCTGGCCATGGGCGTATGTTTTTGCCGGGAAAATTTTAGCTTATAGCAGTCGCCGAAAATAAGTCCTAAGCCTTCCACTAAAAGCTGGCTGTCCTGGTGGGAGACATCAATATGGCATCCTTTGCCGACCCGTGTTTGATCAAAGGTTGCAGCAAGTGTGGACAAGGCCACCACCATGCCGGTTACACCGCTCAAGGCTTTGCCTCCCGGTTTGATAGTAGGCCGGGTCATATCTGTGGTGAAATAAGGCAGCATGTTCCCGATACCGCCGCACTGTGCGATATTCAGTTCATTAGCCTTGAAAGACTTATAGGGGCCGAACTGTCCGAAAGGGGTTACAGATGACATGATCAGGTCTGCGTTCACTTTTTTAAGAGAATCATAGGACAATCCCAGGCCGCTTAAATAGTCGGGGGGAGTGTCTTCTACAAGTACATTGGCCTTTGAAATCAGTTCCTTAAACACTTTTTGCCCCGCGGCAAGTGTTATGTCTAAGGTAACGCCCTTTTTATTGGTATTGTAAAATAAAAAGGGTGTGCTTGATTCCCGGTCTGGTTCGCCGTTTAAAAACGGACCGCTTTTTCGCAGTTTATTTCCTTTTTTTGGGACTTCAATTTTAATAACGTCTGCCCCGAAATCGGCCAGAATCTTGCAGCCCATGGACCCGGGGATGGTATCGCACAGTTCGATTACGGTCAGATGTTCCAATGCTTTTGCAGGCATGACTCCTCCTTGTTTGCATAAGTGTTGTTTGGTTTGAATGTTTTATGAAGAAACGGGCCGCTTTGCCGGATCTTTCATGAAATGCTTATTTCGGTGATATCGGTTTTAC
>JAAEMC010000245.1 GCA_024225895.1 Desulfobacteraceae bacterium
ATTCTTTTTTTTGTCAATAAAAAACAGGCTGGCTTGGATCTACAAGAATAATGCTCTGGTGGCGGGCAATTAAAACACATCTTACTGAATTCCGAAGTTGGGATAAAATTTAGTCAAAATTTACTGCTTTGATTTATATTCCTTGCATTGTTTATGATTTAAAAACCTAAATAGCGGAGAAATGGCATGCTTGAACTTGCATTAAAAGGGAGTAAGACATATTGGCTATGGATTGGCGGGCTTGTCGTAATCATTGGCGCTGGTGCATTTTTTTATGCAGACCAGCTTATACACGGTCTGATGGTAACAGGACAAAGCCGGGATGTATCCTGGGGGTTTTACACAGCCCAGATGACATATTTTGTCGGGGTGGCCGCCGGTGGCGTCATGCTTGTTTTACCCTATTATCTGCATAATTATAAAACATTCGGACGGATCACTATCCTTGGCGAATTTTTAGCTGTCGCATCCCTTATTATGTGCCTGTTATATCTTTTGATCCATCTGGGTCAACCCATGCGCGCGTTGAATGTTTTTTTCCACCCGACCCTGAGTTCCATGCTCTTTTGGGACGGGAATGTGCTTTTTGGTTACCTGCTATTGAATATTATTATTGGATGGAATGTGCTTGAAGCCGAGCGGAACGGCGTGAATGTTCAGTTTTGGGTAAAACCGTTGATTTATCTTTCCATCCCCATGGCATTTTCAATACACACGGTTACGGCATTCATCTATTGCGGTTTGCCTGGCAGAGGGTTCTGGCTGACGGCCATTCTAGCACCGAGGTTTTTAGCTTCCGCCTTTGCAGCCGGCCCGGCACTTTTAATTCTTTTGTGCATGTTCGTTGGCAAATGGACAAAATTCAATCCAGGTAAAGAGGCAATCAAGACTCTTGCTTTAATTGTGACATATGCTCTGATCACCAATGTATTTTTTCTGGTTTGTGAAGTCTTTGTTGTGTTCTATTCAAAGATACCTTCCCATATGGATCATATAAAATATCTTTATACCGGCTTGCATGGCTATAATGCGCTGGTTCCATGGATGTGGACATCTGTTCTTTGCATGGGGCTTGCAATTATTCTTTTGGGCATACCTGCCTTCAGAAAAAACCACATAATCCTTATTTTTTCACTGATCCTTGTACTTGTCGGCACCTGGATTGATAAAGGACTTGGCATGATTTCAG
>JAAEMC010000246.1 GCA_024225895.1 Desulfobacteraceae bacterium
ATCTTGAAATCAAAAATAAAAATGTAACTTCAGATGATCATTTAGAAGATGGATCATCCCATAATACAAACGATACAGATTAATTAGGAGGATTTATGTCAGCTTTAGTATTTGGCCACAAAAACCCAGATACGGATTCCGTTTGTGCAGCCATCGCACTTGCAGATCTTAAGAAAAAACTTGGTGAAGATTGCGCACCTGCAATCCAGGGTGAATTAAACCCCGAATCCACTTTCGTACTAGGAAAATTTGGTGTTGCAGCCCCTTCGGTTGTTACTTCCTATGCAGGTAAAGATGTATATCTTGTCGATCACTCAGATCTCACCCAGAGCCCTGACGATCTCGCCGAAGCCAATATTCTCGGTATTGTCGACCATCATAAATTAGGTGATGTCACCACAAGCCAGCCGATTGAATGCTGGATCTGGCCGGTTGGATGCACTTGTACAGTGATTGCTTCCATGTACAAATACCTTGGTGTTGAAATACCCAAAGACATTGCAGGTATTATGCTTTGCGCCATTCTTTCCGATACGGTTATTTTCAAATCCGCCACTTGTACGGATCAGGATAAACAAATTTGTGCAACCCTTTCTGAAATTTGCGGCGAATCTGATCTTGAAATGCTGGGTATTGAAATGTTCAAGGTTAAATCTGCTGTTGAAGGCACCCCAATCCGCGAACTGGTTTTCCGTGACTACAAAGATTTTAATATGGGCGGAAAAGGTGTTGGTATCGGCCAACTTGAACTGGTTGACCTTTCAATTGTTGATGGTATCAAAGCAGATCTTGAGAAAGATATCAAAGATCTTAAGGCTGAAAAAGGTCATCACAGTGTATTTTTGATGCTCACCGACATTATGAAAGAAGGTACTGAGCTTCTGGTGGCATCTGATGATGAATCTGTTGTGGAACAAGCCTTCGGCGTTGCACCTGTGGATGGTAAAGCATGGCTGGACAATGTCATGAGCCGGAAAAAACAGATCGTTCCCAACTTTGAAAAAATTTTTGGTTAAAAAATAAATAAGGCACAGGATTTTTTTCCTGTGCCTTGTTCTTTTCTCAACAGTCTATTTAGTGACTGAACGAAAACCCACTTTTATATCAAACTCGTTCCAAATCCTTAAAAATCGTTTTCAGTTTCTCGGACAGTACGGATATATCAAAGGGTTTAAAAAGAAAACCGCAACATCCCTTGTTTATCATTTCCTCAATAGCATCTTTCTTGGAATAGCCGGATACCATTAAAACCTTTATTTCAGAATCATGCTTTCGAATGGCATCAAATGTCGCCGACCCGTTCATCTTTGGCATAATCATATCCAGAATGGCCAGATCAATTTTCTTTTTGGTTTTCTGAACAATCTCCACAGCATCTTGACCGTTGTCTGCTGCCAGAGTTTCATAGCCAAGGGTTTCCAGCATTTCAGAGCAGACTTCAATAAAGCCTCTTTCATCATCAATGATTAAAATAGAGCCCTTGCCGTTAAATATCTGAGATTTATCCTCTATCTGGATTTGGCTTTTAACGAGTTCCTCCTGTGCCGGCAAAAAAAACATAAAAGAACTGCCAAACCCGATTTTACTTTCAATCCGAAAGGTTCCTTTATGGCTTTTTATGATGCCATAGGCGGTTGCCAGTCCAAGACCAGTGCCTTTTCCCCTTTCCTTTGTAGTAAAGAACGGGTCAAAAATCCTGGAAGTAATACCTTCATCTATCCCCATACCAGTATCTGTGACAGTGACCTTTACATAGTTCCCGGGTGATTCAAGTCCCAATTCCCCAATCTTGGCGTCATTGACCACAATATTTTCAGATTTAATGATGATTTTTCCACCCTCGGGCATGGCTTGCCAGGCATTGACAAAAAGATTCATCAATACTTGTTTAATCTGGCCCTCATCTACTACAGTGCTCCAAAGATGCTTCTCAAGGTGCTGCTCTATCAGGATTTCTTTTTTTGTCCGCCCGAACATTTTGGCAGACATTTTCAAAAGGTAGTTCAGGTTGATTTTACAAGGTTCATGACCACTCTTTTGCGCAAAGCCCAACAATTGCCTGGCCATTTCCGCACCGCTAAAAACATACTCGTCAATATTGGAAAGGCGTTCAAATTCCTCACTGTCGTGGGCAAAACTGGTTTTTACCAAAGAAGAATATCCCTGTATCCCCATGAGAATGTTGTTAAAATCATGGGCAATCCCACCGGCCAAGGTGCCGATGGCTTCCATTTTTTGGGCCTGCCGCAATTGATCTTCCAGGTATATACGCTCGGTCACATCCCTTGCCACTACATAAACACCTTTAAATTCATCTCTTTTTCCACTAGCAGGCAGGTGCATGGCAGATGCCTTTAATTCCACAAAGACATGCGCCCCGTAAGGATTATAATTAACCTGGGTTTTGTTGGCTTTTTTGAATCGAAGATCAATGCGGACGGATTTATTACCGCCCTTTTTTATTTCGTTTATGTCAAAGAGAACCGACGCTTTTAATATGTCGTCCTCGTGAAGAATTTCCCTGATATTTCGATATAATAAAGCCTTTTTTTTGAATCCTAAAAGCCTTTCAAACTGATCATTGATAAAACAAAAACGGCCCTTCTGATCCAGTGTAAAAACAAGATCAGGGGAATTATTGACCATATATTCGTATTGTTTCTCAGAAGCCTCAAGCCTTGCAGACACTTCTTTCTTATCATCAAGCAGTCTTTTCTGGCTTATGGCATTTTTAACGGTCTTGATCAGATCGGTATATTCAAAAGGCTTTTTTAAATAATCCCATGCACCCAGTTTTAATGCTTTGATGGCTGATTCAACTGTGGCATATCCTGTGACAATGATGACCAGAACATCTTTATCCAGCCCGAATATCCGCTCCATCACCTCAAAGCCACTCATCCGGGGCATACTGATATCCAAAAGAACCAGGTCAAACTTTTTTTGGGAAAGTGTTGCTAAAGCGGCTTCACCACCATAGACACCGGTGGTTTCAAATCCTTCTCTTTTCAAGTAAAAAGAGATATTGTCTACGATCCTTTTCTCATCATCAACAACAAGTATCTGCGCTGTGCTCATAGGATGTCCAAACTATTAATTAACGCAACAATTAAGGCTGATTTTCCTTGGCCTGGATAGCTCCTTTAGATTTTTCATAACACACAATTCCGCACCTGAGGCACCTATTTGCTTCTGCATCGGCATCTTCAATGGAAAAACCGGATGAAAAGTTATCTTTTAAGCCCTGTTTGGACTCATCTGCCTCCATAATATGTCTTGGTATAGTATCAACACTGTGTAACATTTCAATACCCTGAATATTGGATTTCTCAGTGATTACATTGGAATTATCCTGAAAATCAATATTATACATTAAATTATGAATGGTAGTTGCTGTTTTTCTACCGCCGTTTATGGCAGAAACAACAGAGCTGTATTCACTCAAAATATCCTGATCAGAGAGCATGCCAAGTTCTTTGGAATTGTCCGGTTTCTTTGGAAGCTCCACACCTTCCCAAGTTAATGGCCAGATCGGTTCTTCTTCATTTCCATCTGCGGCCTCATCATCATCCGCTTTATCAAATACCGGCCGGAATACAAGTTCAGGATATCTACCGGATGAGATAATCAGAGTGTCTGCATCCATGGTATGCTTTTCTTTGGTAGAAAGCTCTACATATTCAATACCTGTCAAGGCATCTTCCCGGCCCATGACCTTTGTGATACCTGAGTTATATACTATTGTTGCACCTTGTTGTGTTAATTTTTCAATAAAATTATTGTTCAGGGATGAACTTTCTGGATCCTTTCTGGAAAGAATGGTAATTTTTTGAACGCCCAGATCTTTTAAGATATTGACCGCCTCTAAGACACTCTCTCCACCACCGGCAAGCACTACATCTTTGCCAATGGAAAGTTCATTGTTTTTATCCTGAGAGCTTCTGAAAAGGTCAATCAATAAATAGCCACCAGGGAAGACATTGTCCGGGTCATTGATGCCACCCCTTGCCAGCCGGGAATCCCATCCGCCTGTGGTTGTGCAGA
>JAAEMC010000247.1 GCA_024225895.1 Desulfobacteraceae bacterium
AGGCCTCTTTTTCATGGGTCAAAAGATTACGGAACAAATGTTCAGGCAGGATACAGGGCAATCCTGTGGCCATGGCTTCAGCCGCAACCTGCGGGAACCCTTCGGATCTTGAAGTCATGATATAGGCATCTGTCTGGGCAAAGGTTTTAGAAAGGTCCTTGCTGTCAACCCAGCCGATGTAATCCCGGTTCTTTGTTTTTTCAGGTTCAAAGGAACCTGCAAAGGTAAACCGGATGTTTGGGTTCTGTTCAAAGGTTAGGTCTGCCACGGCTTCTAGAATATCATACCCTTTTTCCAGGGATTTTCTGCCCACATATAAAAAGTTTTGCACCGGCTCGGACAGATAATTTTTGCAGGTCCCGGCAAAGCGGGAAATATCAATTCCCCGGATGCTGACTATGACCTTGTCCCATTGGTTTTGCGGCAAGTCCTTGCAGATGCGTTCCTTTTCCAAAGGGGACATGGCGATGATGGTATCAGCCAGTTGAAACCCCATGGCCTGATGGGCCGTATCCACATCGAGGCGTTCAATGGTTTTGCCATAGATGCCCATGGAAATCCGGGAATCGATCTCATCTCCTGCCACCCTTAAAATAATCCGGGCAAATGTTTCTCGTCCGGCAAACCCCATGGCGGCTCCCAGCGTTACCGGCCCGAAGATGTTGGTAAGGGCACAGGGATTTATTTGTCGGGATACGGATAAAATTTCAGTCCGCCAGTATTCATAGGCAGAAATATGATCCGGTTTTTCACCGGCTTCATGGTGCTGGATATCATAGCGCTGACACAGGTTCTCCAGGCTTTCTTTGGCAAATTCAGGCACCGGGGCTGTCAATAAATGGATCTGGAACTGGTCCGGGACTGCGTTAAAAAGGTCCGGAAGGATATACGCAGCCCTTGTTTCCCATATTCCCGGCCGAAAAGCTGACGGGCCGACATAAAGAAGCGGTTGGGATTTTGATGGAATCGGCTCAGTGTCCGGGGCTGTCTTTTTTTTGATCAATTTTTTGAAAAACGGTTCAAAATAATGCTGGATGATGTGGTGGTAATCACATACTTTTACTGCATCAAGATTCTGCTTGATCCGTTCATTTGAAAATCCATTGGCTGAAATATTTACCAGCCCATTCAAAAGAGCTGATTCATTGTTTCCAAAAAAATCAATGGAACAGCCCTGCTTTTCAAGCAGCCGGTGGGCAGTTGTGTCCGAAGCCATGATCGGCAGTCCGGCCGCCATATATTCTATTGCCTTGAGTGAAGGCGAAGTGTCATATTCTTCATAGGGAACCCAGGCGATTCCCGCATCATAATCGGCCAGTTTTTGAATTAATTCTTTTTGCGGAACCAGGCCGCACAGTCGGATCTGATTACCATGGGACAAGGAAGAAATTTTTTCCTGCAGCCTTTCCTGATCTGGCCCTGCGCCATAGATATCCAGGCAGGCATTTGTACTCTTTCTGGTAACAAAAGTATGGAAGATACCAATGAGTAAATCCAGTTGCCGTTTTTCATGGATAACGCCAATGTAAACGAATTTCAGACAATGAGCCCGATCCATGGCAGAAGGGGCATGAAACAGGGAAAGATCAATTCCCAAAGGATATACAAATGGATCAAGGGAACAGTCCGGAATCCAGGTGGGGACATTCTCTTTGGCCAGGGTCACGATGGCATCCAGGTTGTCTTGAGCCGGCATTCCATTTTTTTGGATCTCTTCTCTTTTTTTACCTTCAGCCAGCAGGGGAGATTTCAGGTCCAATATAAATTTTTTGTCTGGAAATTCTTTTTTTAGAAAGCCCAGCAGGCCGGGCCATGACGGATAGTTGAAAATGTAGACAATATCCGGATCAAAGGCATGAAGGCCATGGATAATGGTATCAATATATTCTTTTGACTGAAGGCTTTTAATGGGGATGACGGGAATAGCCGAATCTTTAAACACCGTGTTTTTTTTGTTCAAGGGTGCAAAAACGATGATGTCAAAATATTCCCGGCATTTTTCGACAAATTTATAGGTTCCCGGAGAACCCAGGGTGCCGAATGATACGGCTGAACAAAATGCGATTTTCATCCTGCCGAATTCCTTCTATTAATTGTTTTACTGTTCATTTTAATAAGGTGTTCTAGGTTTAACCATGTCATAGGTTTGCCGGAATTGTTCCGGGTTGCCGCTGTCTATCAGTCGAATAAAGGCCTGGAGTTGATCTTCATCCCAATGGGTGATGCGCTGCATTTCATTTTTCAGAAAATGAAATACCGGTTTGTTTTTCTGGGCGGCATGCCGGAAAAACCGGAACATATCCTCATGGAATTTGGTTGAAAATTGCGGCAACGGGCTGACCGGAAATCGCCGGGTTTTAAATATCTTGATGTTCTTTTTTTTGTGGGTGATGGAATAGGCCAGTTCAAAGTCAGGGTGTTCTTTTAAATATAAAGCTAAAAAATTTCTTCTATGGGTCACTACGAGATAATTAATCTTATTTTCATTGACCTGGGCCAGCAGATTGTTCTCAAAAAGGGCAACAAGGCTGTTGCTCTCCAAAACCTTATAATTATATCTCGGCCAGATAAATAGCGGTTTTTTTCTGGCGTCATCATGGTAAAATGTGTACGAAACGAATTGGAAGTCATATTGATTGTCTGTCAGGTAATCCAGCATATAAAGATAATACCACTGGCAGAGAATCGTCTCCTTTTTGGGGATATTTTCTTCGATCCAGTTGCCTGCATCCCGTGTGGCGTTGCCCGCCCATCCGTCTTTTTCATTGAATTTGCCTTGCCAGAAAGAAAATCCGTAAAAATTTCTGATTTTGGTTTTTTGGGTTAAGGTATAAAAGCGGTACCTGTTTTTTTCATCCGGCCCGGCAAAGATTTGGAAAAAAAGACAGGTCAATATCAGAACAGTAAAAAGGGTGATTTTTATTTTGTTCTTGCTGCGTCCTTTAAAAAACAATGCAGCAATGGCGCCGGAGAAATTTGCAACCATGAAGGCCGTCATCAGGTAAAACAGAAAATACAGGACCATGAACTGCCCGTTTCGAAAATTGATACCGCCGGATTTCATTCCGATGTAAACGACCGGGGAAAATAGAATCATAGTGAAGAACAGGCATAATAACGAAGCCCGGTTTTTTTGATTGGCCAGTTGGCAGAGGCAATAGATAATGGCAAGTATGAAGAGATTTGATAATATAAAAATTTTTCCGATATAGACATTGAAAAAATGGATAAAATCATTCAGCTGCTTGCGGATAAAAATCCATAAAGAAAAACCGGAACCGTCTGTCAGGGGAATGATGCCTGAGGCTTTCACCTCCTTTGAATCTGCCAGCGGACCAATAATGATAAAAAAGTCCTGATGCCAGATACAATATCCAAGCCACGGCAAGAGAACCACTATGGCGATCAGATATGAGACCAGGATGTTTTTAATCTGGCCTGTGGTCCGATATTTTTTTTGGATAAGCAAAAACAGCGGCAGGAACATGAAGAAAATGGAAAAGACACCTTTTAAAAGGAAGGTCAGTCCCAGAATGAAACCGGATAAAGCAAAGAAGATGGTGCTTTTATTTTCAAAGGCCTGATAGAGCACCAGGATATACAAAAGTATGAAAAAGGGGACAATGGCATCCAGCAAGAGATAAGAAGACCATTTGTTGATCACGAAAGAAGATAGCAGCAGCAATGAAAAAGCAATCCCGGTGGATCTGTTGAAAAGTTTGAGTCCGCTATAATAAGCCAGCAGCAAATTGAGGATGAAAAAAAAGCGGACAACAAAAAAAGCACTTTCTATGGTGTTGCCAAAGAGGTGGAAACAAATGCTGATCAAAAAAGGAACCAGTGGCCTTCTGATCATCAGGCTGTCAAAGCCAAAGTCGTTGTAGATGGCCAGGGCATTGTTCAAATACCAGGAAGAATCCGGTGACGGTGCCACCCCTTTGAGGGGAAACAATATTATCCCTGCCAAAAGCAATAAGAAAATAAAGATAAGATCCTGTTTGGTCATCTGGTTATTTTGATCGCTGGATGCCAATATATGATATCGCTCCTAAAATTAGAATTGGAACCCATTGCAGCAGGTGGGTGCCGATGGCTATGGCAAGTGCCTCTTCCTTGGTGTATCCCACGACAATCAACGCACCGGAGATGCCGGCTTCCTGGTTGCCGAAACTGCCGAATCCCTGGACAAACCGGGTGACAAATAGAAAAAGGAATAAAAAAACAATGAACCAGACACTAATCTGAACCCCCATGGCCCGGATCATGGAGATCACAAAAATATTTCTCACCAGAACGATGCCAAAGGTCAGGGACATCAGGTTGTTTCTTCTATCTGCGGTAAACACCTCTTTAACGGATTTTGAAAACTGTTCGATCTTCAAGGCAATCTTCTCTGAAATTTGTTTGCCGGAGAATTTTCCCAGCAGAATGTCTGAGATTTTTGTGAAAGTATTCAGCAAAGTATCTGTTTTCCAGACAGCGAGACAGACAATGGCCATCATCGCTGCGATAATCAACAACGCGGTAAGATTTAAGGCAGAGGCATCCATAAAAATACCTGAAACCGCCAGTAAAAACAGAAGGCACAAGAACATGGTGAATTCAAGAAATCTTATCGAAACCAGGAATGCCAGACCTTGTGCCGTTGGTGTGACGCAATATTTTTTTAAATAGTAGACATAGGATAACTCCCCTGTGCTGAAAGGCAATGCCCCTGCAATCAGTGCCCTTAAAGCATGAATATGCCACAGAACCCAAAGGGACTGGGACGAATTAAATAATAGTCCCCGTGTCCTGAGACTGCACAGGTAGTTGCCGATTACCATGCAAAGGCAGCCGATACCAAACCATTCCCACTCTGCCGCAGCAAAAACGGCAGCAATATCCGAAGGCTTGATAATACTGAAAACAAAACCAAAAAAGACAATGGGGATCAGTAATCGAAGAAAGGTTTTCATGAAAAGGGAATCAATCTTAAAAGTGTTTGTTAATAAGGGATATTTATCAATTTGCTCTTTTTTGCCGGATCTTGTTTTTGCCGGTCCGGACCACTGAAGTCGATGTTTTTTAAGGCAGCAGACAGCTCCGCCTTTTCGCTTACAGAAAGGTCAGTTTGTAACCTATTGTTTTTATAAGCTTTTTTATCAAATCGAAAATCTATTGATAATACAAAAAACTGTGGGGGATGTCAAAATAAAATTCAGTTGATTTATCAGCGGTCCGGGCGAAATTTGAATCCGGGATTGACCCGGGAACCTTGGGTAGGCTATGATGTTTGAAAAGACTATGGACAAACAGTATTACAGGTTTAATGTGTTATTTTCATGTGAAGAACAGGATGATCACCTTTTTTTTTAACTTACCTGATTCAACCTTTGAAAGATTACGAGATATACAATAAAAACGCTGAAAAGAATTATATTTCGGCTTTGGGGAGATAGACCGACATGGCAAGATTTACTTTTAATGATGCAACCTTTGGGGATACTTTTGAAGATCTGTTTGAAGATTCTCAAGGAAGCAATGATACCTGGTACCGATTATGGACCGGTGATGCAACCGGAAGTGAAGGTGATTATGTGGATACCAGTGCGTTCAACTCTTACGGCAAAGGCTGGATAGAAAGTAAGGAACTGTCAACCCTTGATATCGATTTCCAGCAGTATCAGGATACCACATTATGGGTCCAGGCCTGGGAGGGGTCGGCAGGTGACTGGGAAAGCGGGACTGTTGATTTTTCCGTGGGCGCCTTTAACGATATAACAACGGATATTGACCAGGATTATGCCATGAATCAGATGTTTACCAATTATGATGCCGCATCTGGTACCTGGTATCAACTCTGGATTGGGGATCAGAATTTTAACGTCGGCAATTATGTGGATACAAGCGTTGTAAACAACACCGGTAATGGGTGGGTAGAGGCCGAAGATTTGAGTGACCTGACCTTTTCTTTAACCAATGCCGGAAATGATCTTTGGGTAAGGATTTGGACCCCTGAAGACGGCAGGAACACCTGGGAACATTGGACTGTAAACGATTCCACAAGGGATATTCCCCACTCGAATGTAGAACTGCCTTCTGGCACAGAACTTGACTGGACTGATCTTACCCAGACTGACTCTTTTCCCTACCAGGCCATCGGACGCCTGGAAGTGGATTATAACCCTTTTGATAATTCAATCAGTGTGGCCACGGGATTTCTCATCAGCCCGGAGCATGTCTTGACCAATGCCCATGCCGTGTTAAATGCCAGCGGCGTCTTTGATCCCACAGCTGACATACAATTTTATCCCGGCCTGAACGGAGACCGGGATGATGCTGATGATGCAGGGGAAGTCTACGGGTGGGCATCTGTGGAAGTGCAACGCGAAGTTAGTACAAACAACCTGTATGCGTCCTGGCCGGATGACGATCTGGCAATTATCCAATTGTCTGAAACGATTGGGGATACACTGGGATACTTTAATTTTCGCGGCAGCCAGAATGACGATCTTAATTCTTTAAACGTCATTGCTTCCGGATATCCTTCTGCCGATATTGATCAGGAAGACAACTCGACCAGTGGTAAAGATATTTTTCAATGGGGTGTTCTGGGAAGGATTGAAGACTACACGAATTCCGGCGGCACCCTTGAATTGTCCGGGAGCATGGATTCCACCGGCGGGGCCAGCGGATCTCCGATTTTTTATGCGTACAATGATGAATACTATGCCGTTGGTGTTTATTCGGGTAGCTTGGGTAATACGCCTGTTGCCGCCAGTTTTGATAAAGATTCCTATAACTGGATACTCGGGGTGCTTCAGTCAGACGGATATTACCTGGATGTCAATTTTGCATGACCGCCATTTTAAAACCCGGTTTATCCAATCGCAATCGGGTTCTGCAAAGGACTATCCTTTCAAGGTATTTTAATTCAAAAAACCAATACGATTATGATAACAATTAAAACCGGCTGTTCAGACCTATTTCTATTGTTATAATTTTTAATTTTTATTCAATCTTTTTAATCGGCTTGA
>JAAEMC010000248.1 GCA_024225895.1 Desulfobacteraceae bacterium
ATAATCATCCATGGTCAGGTACCGGTCTGCACCATCCGGGTAGTCCCAGTCAATAAGATAAACATCCAGGCCGCCGTTAATAAGATTTTGAATAAAGCTTCGGCCGGGTTCCAGGTCCAGCATGATATGCCGGTTGATGAGCGCATAGACAATGAGCACCGGCGGTTTGTGGATGTTATTTTTGCCTTTTACCCGTTTGTAATGGAACATTTTCATCTTGTCCCGGGTAAAAACTATATCCGACGGAGTCGTGGCAACATCACATTCAATTTCCCCTGATAATAATTCTTTGGTTTGTTTGATTTTACCAGAGAATTGTTCCAGCTCTTTTTCAAATTGGTGAATGAGTTTGGTTGACCACATTATTTTTCCTTGGATGTTTTGGCTTTTCGTTTTGGAGGTTTTGAATTGTTTTTTGTAAGGGTTTCAATCTTACGGGTGAGTGCTTCAATGGTTTTATTTTGTTTTTTAATGGCAGATTCAAGGGTGCGGTTCTGTTTTTTTAAAAGGTAAATACTTTTGTAAATATCGTCCATTTCAGCTTTTGTAGGAATGGACAAAAACTTGAACCATATTTCTTTCACATCATTTATGCAGCCTTGGTAGACTAAAAGCTTGTCCACCAAATCCATGACAATTTCCACCCCTTCTTTGGTCTTTAAAAAATCGTCATATTCTTTGTCCAGGGTTTGCACAAGCTCTTGGTAGAGTTCCTTTGGATCCTGGACCGGATCAATTTTTTCCAGTTCACTGGTTTTAATAATAAAGTTGGAAAGGCTCTTTTTAAAAGGAACACTGAATTTATCTGAAAATTTTGCCATGGCATTCATTAAAGCCACATATGCTTCAAAAGCGCTGGAGATTTTTTTAATGTGATCCTGCTCAAGCCAGAGCGGCATGGTGCCCATGACATCTACCGCATTCTCCTTGAAAAAATCAAAGCCCTTTTTTGCCAGCCTGTTGTAGATCTGATCGATATTCTCTTTTGAGAAGTCCAAGGGATCTTCTTTTAAACTTTGAAGAAGCTCATTCATAAACCATTTATAAAGATTTCCTACCTGGGCACCCCTGAGAATGGCCAGCTTTTCAAAATTCATGTGATTAAAAGGTGACTCATTGTCAGGTGAGTCATCATCAGGTGAGTCATCATCAGGTGAGTCATCATCAGGTGAGTCATCATCTGAAAAAGGCGTCTTCATCTGATTTTTCCACCAGGATGAAAATGCATCTGTTTCATCATCGTTGATGTTTTCCAAAAATGGTTTGAACATCATCTGGGTGTTTTTCATAAAGAGTTGAGCGGTCTGTTGGAAAAAATCATCTTTATCTGTGTCAAACATTGGTAACTGCCTTTGTTGAAATTTATATTATTCAGTTAAATAAAATGTCTTATTATTTATCTGTATGAGCACTCATTTTTTTTGTCCCAACATTGCCCGGATGGTGCCGATGACGCCTTTGGGGAAGAACATCACCACCAGGACAAAGAGGATGCCGAAATAAAGCTGCCATCTGTCGGACAGATTCTGGATAATGGCTACATCCGGAGCAAAAGACGCCCCTGCTTTTAAAATACTGGGCAGCCAGGTCTCAGTTACGATTAAAAATGCCGCACCGATCATTGCTCCGTATAGGGTTCCCATACCGCCGATGAGTACCATCAAAAGAATGTTTACCATGATGGCCGTATGGAATACGGAATCCGGGTTAACATAGCAAATCCACATAGCAAAGAGGATACCGGATAAAGAAGATATTGCAGCACTGAAAACAATGGCATATATCTGGTAGCCGAATGTTTTAAACCCTAATGCAACCGTTCTTTGTTCATTCTCCCGGATGGATTTTAATACCCGGCCCAATGGAGAGCGTACAAATCTTACCAATCCGGCAAAAAGAAAAACAGCACAGACCAGGATCAGGTAATACACCATGAGGCGTCCGTTCATCTGGGTGCCGAAAAAGGTTGGCCCGGACCAGGAAAAATTAAAGATTCCGGGCAGCACAAAAGAGATACCGTCCTCTCCGCCCGTAAGACTGGTCCATTGCACCGCCAGTATATGGGCGAACTCGGCAAGGGCCAGGGTGAGCATGGCAAAAAAGATGGCTTTAACCCTTAAGGAGAAAAACGAGATCACAAGGGAGAGTACAATGCTGATCACAAGTGATATCACGGCTGCCAGAAGAATATGGTGCCATCCGGGTGATTTGGAATAATAAAGGATCAATGCAACCGAATAAGCCCCAACCCCGAAAAACATGCCGTGGGCAAAGTTCAAAATACCTGTGTAGCCCAAAAGCAGATCAAAGGAAGCCACCACCACGGCAAAGATCATAATTTTCGCCATGACGTCCATAAAGGTAAAGGACGGGATGATAAAGGGTGCCACAGCCAGGATGAATATCACTGCCAGTTGAAGATTAAAGGTTGGGCTTTTAAATCTTTTTGCCCGTTCGTCCATCCGGTCCTTTTCGACTAATGTCGGGGTTTGTGTCATTGATAGTTCCATAGTTTAGTCTTTCCCAAAAAGCCCTTTGGGGCGGATTAAAAGAATAATGGCCATGATCATAAAGTTAACACCAAGGGCAAGCTTTGGCGCGAGATACGCAAAATAATTAAAGGCCAGGCCCACGATTATGGCACCCACAAAGCTGCCGGTAACAGACCCCATGCCGCCGATGATTACAACAATCAGGGCAAAAATCAGAAACTGGTCACCCATATAGGGGTCCACAGCCTGGTTGAAAATTCCCATCATGGTGCCGCCGACAGCGGCAAGAGCTGCTCCTGCCGCAAAGATCAGGGTAAAGATCAGGCTGATGTTGTAGCCTGTGGCCTGTACAATCTCCTGGTTTTCAACTCCGGCTCTGACAATGATGCCGATTTTTGTCTTTTTTAAAATGAGCTGCAGCCCGGCATAAACCATGAGCCCGATTACAATGGCCACCACCCGGAAATGTTCGATAAAAACACCAAATACAATGCTGCTTCCGGAAAACCCCATGGGCATGGGAACCACTTCATCATTGACTCCCCAAATGATTTTTAAGATTTCAACAATGACAAAGGAGACCCCGACGGTCACAAGGATCTGCATGAGATGGTCGCCATAGACTTTTTTGATTACCAGTTTTTCCGTGATAAAGCCCAGGATACCGCCCACAAGAGCTGCGACCAAAAGAGCAAGGCCCAGGCTGATAATGCTTTGTAAAAACGAGCCTGTTTCCACCCACCCCAGGGGATTCAGCAAATTTAAAATGGAATACCCGGCATAGGCGCCAAAGGCGAAAAAGGCGGCATGGGCAAGATTCAATACATCCATGAGCCCGAAGATTAAAGTCAGGCCCGATGCGATCAAAAAGATCAGCATGCCCAGGGACAATCCTGCCACCATAAGGGTCAGATAAGTCTGAAGGTCCATCCATACCAGGGGAAGTAAAAAAAGACCGGCAATACACCCCCGTAGCAGATATTTTTTAAAATTCACTGTCTTGGTTTCGTTTTTTAAAGCCAGTGTGCTTGATGTGTTCATAACAATTAAATCCCCAGGTAATTTTTCATCAATGCTTTGTCCTTTGCCAATTCTTCCATAAGGCCTTGGTAGACCACATGACCGTCATCCAGTATAAAGCAGTCCAACCCCACCTGGCGGGCCAGGTTGAAATTTTGTTCCACCAGGATTACCTTGGTTTTATCCTTGATTTTAATTAAGGATTCGCCAAGTTGTTCCACAACAATTGGGGCAAGGCCTTTAGAAGGCTCGTCAATTAAAAGCAGGCTGTGGTCACATACCAAAACCCTGGCAATGGCCAGCATCTGTTTTTGCCCGCCGGACAAAAGACCTGCTTGTGTTTTCCAGAATTTTTTAAGGGCAGGGAAAAGATCCAGGACCTCTTCTAAATTTTCATGGCTTTTTTCGTTTTCATTAAGCATGGAAAGCCTGAAATTTTCTTCAACAGTCAAAGTGGCCAGGATTGCTTTATCTTCCGGTACAAACCCCATACCCATACGGGCAATCTCATATGGCTTTTTTTTGTTGATGCCCCTGCCTTTGAAAAGGATGCTGCCATTGGATGCCGGCAGCAAGCCCATGACTGTTTTAAGTGTGGTGGATTTGCCGGCCCCGTTGCGCCCTAAAAGGATTGTGGCACCGCCCGGATTAATGTCAAAACTTACCCCCTGGAGGATGTGGTGCTGTTCAATATGGGTATGGACATTTTTTAAGGATAAAATGGGATCACTCATGCTTTTACACCTCCTCCAAGATATGCTTCCAGGACCTTTTCATTGTTGGAAACCGCTTGGGGCGTATCATCACATATGATCCGTCCCTCCTGGAGTACAGCAATGGTATCGGACAGGGTCATAATCATGTCGAACTTATGCTCCACCAGGAGGATGGTCCGGGTCCGGCTGTCTTTAATCTCCTGGATAATATCCAGGATGCCGGGCACATCTTCCAGGCTCATGCCTGCTGTGGGTTCATCCAAAAGCAGGACCCTGGGGTCCAGGGCCAAAAGGATGGCGATTTCAAGCTTGCGCTGTTCTCCATGGGTGAGCAGGCTGGCCTCGGTGGACCATTTCTCATGGAGAAGCACCTGCTTTAACAGATCATAGGCCTTGTCTTCCAACTCGGGGAAATCCCGGTAATATCTCCAGAAGACCATCCCGATTTTTTCTTTGGCCTGCAGGGCCAGGCGCACATTTTCAAGCACAGTCAGGCTGGGAAAGATATTGGTGAGCTGAAAAGAGCGCCCGATACCCATATTGGCCCGGGTTGCCACATCCATGCGGGTGATATCTTTTCCATTGAACAAGACTTTGCCGGAGGTAGGGGAATACTGCCCGGAGATCAGGTTGAACAGTGTGGTTTTCCCCGCTCCGTTGGGTCCGATTATGGATTTGAGCGTAAATGGTTCCACGCTGAGATTTAAGCTGTCCACTGCGGTATGGCCGCCAAAACAAATGGTCAGTTCTTTTGTTTCTATTGCAGGCACTGGGTTCACAGGTATCAACTCCTGTTTTCTGATTATTGTTGGTTCCGGATGGGGATTTCCATTTCTTTGTAGGAAATCACTTTGGTTACTTCCGGAATGCCCCAATCTACACCGTCTCTGGTGGTGATTTTAAATGCATACATATCCTGGAGAGCCTGGTGGTCTTCTTTTCTGAATACCATTTCGCCTTTTGGAGTCTGAAACTGCATTCCTTCCATGGTTTGGATCAGTTTTTCAGTATCAGTGGATTTGGCATTTTTAATGGCAGTAACAACAGCAATGGCCGCACTCATGCCGCCGCATGTAAAAAAGTCAGGCGGGGAGTTGAACCGTTTGAAATGCTCTTTTACCAGCCAGTCATTGATTTTATTTTCCGGGCTTTCATAGTAGTAATAGTTGCCGCCTTCAGCGCCCACCAGGGTCTTATAGGTTTTTAAAACATCAATGATATTACCGCCGACAGCTAAGCTGATGTCGTAGCGTTTGTCCAGTTTCATGGCATTAAGTTTGGATGTAGGATTATTTTTACCAGCCCAGTAGATAGCCAGGTATTTTTTGCCTTTTACCTTGTTCATAGCCTTGATTATGCGTTGGGCAGGTGCAGTAAAATCAACTGTGTTCAAAGGCATATACTCTTCATGGACAACAGATGCGCCGGTTGCTTCCAATGCTTCTTTGGCAGTGGCAACCCCGTCCCGTCCAAAGGTGTAATCCTGTGCAATATAGGCTACATGGACATCTTTGCCGCCAATGGCAGTGGCTCCTGCTATGGCATCCTGGGAAGAATTCCGGCCGGTTCTGAAAATATACCGGTTCCAGGCTTTTCCTGTAATGGAATCAGCCACGGCAGGTTCCACAATCAGGATCTTTTTAAATTCCTGGGCAACCGGCAGGCAGGCCATGGCAACAGCGGAAGATACAGGCCCAACAGCGATGTCAACTTTGTCATCCCGGTAAGCGGCGGTTAAGAGCTGTTTTCCCATGGCCGGCTTCATGTGGGTATCTTTTACAATGACTTCAATGGGTCTGCCATCAATTTCAAATGTGCCATTAGTGGCAAATTCCAGCCCCATTTTAAATCCGTCAACCGCTTGCTTGGCATAGGCTTCATAGGCGCCGGTCAGGCAGGCCAACTGGGCGATTTTAATGGGTTGTGCTGCCTGTAAAGGGGATATGATCGCAAAAACAGCCAAAAGTACACCTGCAAATTTTAATAAACATTTGGTTTTCATTTTACGTCTCCTTAAAAAGTTAATACCATTTTTGTTTCTTATATGAAAAGACACGAAATATGCCCTTTATATCTGTTGCGTGATCATAAGTTTACCGGTCCTGCAGCAAAAAAAGGAGTATTGATCTCTCAAAAACTGAAATATGAATCACTTGTCAGATATTTAATCGATATTAAAATCCTTTGTCAAGGAAAAATTTAAAAAAAATGATTTGGGTGTCAGTTTTTTTGAAATGGACTGTATCGATTTTGTCTACCGGCATTTTTTGTACTATTATTGAGCCCCCATTGATAGTACTCATTTTATTGTCTGAAAGGTATCCGGAATTCGGTGCTGAAACCGGCTCAGCCAAATCTGATCAATTCGGTGGGGCGTCTGCCGTGGTTGGATCCGTATTGTATGATCCCCGCTATATTTTAATAAAACCGCGACAGGCTTGATACCGTCGCTTGCCCAAGCCCAGGTGTCAACCGGATGGATGTTGAGCCAATTTCCGAACATGCGGCCATCAAGAGTGCCAATCTGATTATCCACCTGAAGCCAGATCGAATCACTATAAATGTCTTTTATGCATTTCCCCCTTAACCAGACAATATATCTGCCGGTCGGTGCAGAAAACCGCATTTCGGCATATATTTGAGGGTTTGCTGAAGGCCTGGTTATGCTGCCTGTTGAGAATTCGATTGCTTGCCCGGCGGACGTATTGTCATCCCTCACCAGTTTTATGCCTGTTTTAGACAGGTTTGTGATCGAATTGCTATTTAATATAATGTCTTTTCCTTTATCAAAGGATACAGGCATAGGGGAACGATTGCTGTGGTGACCGGCTGATGGATTGAGTACTGAAAAAATAATTAAACCGATATAAATAAAATGCTGGATGATAAGGGCATTTCGTTTTCGAAGCCTGGTGAATAGTGGCTGGGATGTCTTCATCCCGAACAGGAATCGAAGCAGATCAATTTTTTGGATAATGACCAGGCAAATGCCAATGATAACGAAAAAAGAACTGATCGAGACCATCGCCCATTTCAATGCATCCAGGATTTCCATGGTCATGATAAAATACCCAAAACATAAGAGTACCGTCTGGTGAAGTATATAAAAGGGCAGAACACCTTCATTCAAATGTCGAAGTATGGGGCGATTAAAAGATAAGTATCGCGTGCCGTAACCCAGAATAGCCAGCAGCCAGCACCATGCGCTTATATAGCGAAAAGATGAATATATCCATGGGCTTATCCCGGCAGGGAAACCGATGCTGGACAAACTGAAGGACTGATAAAGATAAAATATGGTAAATATTACAGCCAGTAAAAGGGAAATTGTCCTTTTATCCTTGATTTGCCCGTTTAGCCGGTCATTTGATGCGATTATGAATCCTGCAATTAGAAACCATAAATAATAAAGAAATCCCCAGCCGCCGTTCCCGACAACCAAAACAGAATGCGGAATAATCAATTTCATCATCAATAGGGGGATAGGAAAGGATAAATACATGAGCCCCGGCAGGGCAAACAGGTTGGTGATCCGTTTTAAAACCTGATACCCGCCTCGCGTCAGCCAGATAAATAAAGGATAGCATATCAGGCTGTAAAAAAATAAAAACAGCAGGTACCAAAGATGCATACCATGAAAAGCAAAATTTCCAGATCCTCCGATTTCTAAATAAAGGCCGGAAAAATATTTGGGTAAAAATGAAAGGAACGGCCCTGAGAATTGATTATGTGTGATTCGTTCAAGGTATATTTGCAATGCGCTGTGGGTGACCGTAGCAAAGATAACCGGAACCATCAGCCTTGAAAATTTATCAGAATAGAGTTTTTTCCAGCCGCTCGATTTTTTTAATGCAAAAAATAAACTTGCCCCTGAAATGACAAAAAACAAGGGCATCATCCAGAGTGCGGCAAAATAAGTCCACATTTCTACCCAGGCATAGGTATTGATGTTTTTGATATGCCAGTTGCTCAGGTTGAAAAAACGAGAACTGTGATACAGAAAAACCACCAGGATGGCCATTATTCGAATCCAGTCAAGTTCATATCTCCTCTCTGATGTATGTGCATTCATTTGAGCTGCTCCTATATTCTTAAATTTTGAATGAATTGAATTATTTAAGCTTTTCGCAAAGTGAATAAAAGCGTTTTGTTTTCATCCAGGTATGATTAATTTTTAGCAAGTTGTATGCCAATATTAAAAATAGGATTTTCTTTATTTTTCAGTGGGTTACAATAAGATATTACGGTTTGATTTTTATTGGATTTTTAAAGCGTTGGTAAAAACTGCTAATCATTGGTTTTTTTGACCTTGTTTTTAATACAGATGAAAGCCTTTCCAAAACCATTTCTCCTGGATTTGTGGGTGAATGGGATTCAGGTGGTGGTCCGGATTGTGGCCGGCTTTTCTTGTTTTATAGGAACGGTACGGTTTTTTTGGGGTTTTAAGAATACGGGAGCTATTTGGATGAAAGACCGTAAAAGGTAAATTCAATGATTTGTTCAAAAAGATCAATATCAATTTTGGCATTGGGATCAGTGGACCAGACCAGCCATTTTAATCCTATGAAATGGGAAATGCCCATGAGGGATGCGGCCAGCATATGTAAAGGCAAATCACGGATTTCATTTTCTTTTATACCGTCCTTGAGCCCTGCCATGTATCCTTGAGCCATTTTTTTGTAAAACCAGTATCCGACTTTTTCTCCTACCATCTCATATTCAGGAACGACTCGGTAAATTTCGCGGTGCTCAGCGCAAAAATTGAAAAACGATACCATACCGACCCGCTCTACATCCCTTCTGTCGAGCATTGTTTTGGCATATTTCTGGTTTTCCTTGCGAAGTTCGCCTGAGATATACCGGACATATCCTTCCACAAGCTCCCGCTTGCTTTTAAAATGGATATAAAAGGTTCCCTGGGCAACGCCTGCTTCCCGTGTGATGTCCGAGATGCTGGCCTTGTTAACACCATGTTTGGCAAAAACGCGGCCGGCGGCTTTGAAAATGGAACGGCGGGTGATATCGCCTTTGGTCATTTCTTTTTTTGTTCCCAGCGGCAACGGGGCCGGCGGCGGCAAATGCAAGAGATTTTTTCCTGAAGGCTTTTCCCATGGTTTTGGGCCATTGATGCCGTTTAGTGCTAAGTCCACAATAAAGTCGATGATTTTTTTCTTGCCTTGTTTGCCGTTTTCATGGGCCCAGGACATGGAATTAAAGTAGCAGATACCGAGCAGTGCATAGGATACAAGGTATGGGTCAATGGGTTTGATATGGCCGTATTCCATTTCCTTATTAAAATACCGGACAAAAAAAGTGATAAGTGTCTCATAATAATCTGTGGTTACCCGGTCCACCAGTTCCGATTCTCCAAGGGTGCTGTGAAATGAAAAATTAGAGCTGATATGACTGAATAAAAGGGCGATAACAGACCGGAACCGTTTATCAAACGGGCCGGATGTTATGACTATTTTTTTTGATTTTTCATTGAATTTAGAAGTGATGTGATCATTTAGGGCAACAAAAATTTCTTCCTTGTTTTTGAAATACTGGTAAAAGGTGCCCATTGCCATGTTGCAGTGCCTCGAAATCTGGGAAACAGAGGTGGCGTAATATCCTTTTTGTTTGAATACTTCATGGGCGGATTCCAGGATGGCCTTTTGCCTGGCAATCCCTTTTGCCTTGAATGTCCGTTTTTTGTTTGTCTGGTTTGTCATATGTCATCTGGTACATGCATCTGTGATTTATGACTCATGTATCAGATTCTTATAGACCAATTTGCACTTTTCCACAATGGAAGATTCTTAGAATACCGGGGCAGGGTGGCTGAAAAAACATAATGCCTTTGTCAGGTATTTGTTCTGCGGCCTTTAAAAATCTGTTCATATTCCTTAATTCAATGAACTGGTAATACCGTATTTTTTGAATATTTTTTTTCGTTTGCCTTGGGCAATGAACTTTGCCAATTCATCATTAAAATCTTTGGCAATGCGCTGTGCACCCGGCCATAGTTTGGAAAATCCGATGTAGTATCCTCGTTCTTCTCCAATAGTTGTATCAATAAAATCAATTGTATCAAATTCCGGGGCATGGATTTTGATTAGATATTGACAGACTGAGACCTCGCATATAGCCATATCAATCCGGTCGATGATCAATCTTTTTAAATGTCTTAACTCCAGGTCATCCCCATTCAACATTTGGATTTGTTTGAATTTTTTTTCTTTGAGGGCTGTCATAAACTCCGGTGGATACCCATAACCGGAACTGGCTCCTATCCTGAAGTCCTTGAGATCGTCAAGGGCAGACCATTCAATGTTATTCTTCTTTAGTTTGAAAAAGACATCCCGGACCGTAGTCAACTGATTGCTGAAGTGGTAATCCTTTTCTCTTTCAGGCGTTTTGGTCAGGCTGTAAATGCCGGCAAATTCTCCTTTTTGGGTCATCAACAGCGCCCTTTTCCAGGGCAGCATTTTTATTTTTGGAACATATCCCAGACGCTTAAGAACCTGTTTAATAATTTCAGTGTCAATTCCTACAACTTTATTATCTTTTGTGAATTCAAAAGGGGGAAATTCGCTTACACTGATGGGCAACTCCTGTCCGGCCTGTACCAACACTATATTGAAAGTAATGAAACAAAATCCAATTAGTGCGGAAAGGATAATGTGAATTCTCCCGTGATTTGTCATTTCATTCCTTGGACCTGACGCATAAAAAATACATTGCTCAACTTGTGATAGATACCGCCCTTGAACTCCTACCAAAAAATCCATTTTATATAGGCGCGGATATCTTGCTCATGAATACTTATAAATATTCATATTTGAGAATGAAAATTTCATGCATCATATAGTTTTTCGTTTGTATTATGTAGGTAAGAACTTTTTCCAAATAATATCATTTTTTTATAACCAAAACAAGCAGGTATTGTTTTTAAATCAATGCAAGTGACCTATGATATCGTTGGAGAAATCAATTC
>JAAEMC010000249.1 GCA_024225895.1 Desulfobacteraceae bacterium
AACGGTTAATAAAAATAAAAAACCCCGGGGTGAATAAACGCCCCGGGGTTTTGAATTGTTTAATATGTCAGTGAATCAGAACACCCGGGCAGTTGACCTCCTCCATGGTCTGGTGGACGTTTGGACTGTTTTATGATTGGTTGCGGTCATTTTTTGGCATTCCTTTTTTAAAAATTCACTTAATTTCAGAAGTAACTACTAATAAAGAGATCCTTTATCAAGTGAAAAAATGTTACAAATTGTTTTTTTAAAATGACTCAGGGTTGCCGTCAGCTTTGTCTTTCCTGCAACTATTGGATTTCTTAAGGTTTTTGAGTGTGCTAACGCAAAAAAAGGTTTTGCTTATTTTTCGATTTTTTTTCTTCTCTGGTCTTCTGTCCAGTCGATGCGGCTCATGAGTCCTTCAATGATCCGTACATCCCTTGAGGTCAGTCCGGTTTCGCCAAAAATTCTTCGAAAGGTCCTTAGAAGGTGGTCAGGATTTTGTTTGTCCAGGTAGTCAATATCCAAAAGGGTCTGGCGCATATGTCCGTACATGTGTTCGATCTCATCGCCTGTGGCCAGTTTTTTGGGAGCGGGGTCCCTAAATTTTCCCAGATCTGCCGCCATGGCAGTTTCATAGAGCAGCACTGCCAGTGCATGGGAAAGATTCATGGAAGGATAGGACTCATGGGTGGGAATGGTGATGAAGTGCTGGCAAAGTTCCAGGTCTGCCGTTTGAAGTCCGGTATCTTCAGGGCCAAGTACCAGGGCACATTTTGAATCCGAGTATTGTTGGGTGATCTTTTTGCCGGCACCTGTAGGGGTATAAAAATTTTTTCGGTATTTTCCAAACCGCCGGGTGGTGCCAAAGGCAACCTGAATATCGAAAAGGGCAGATGCAAGATCATTAAAAATGCCAGCTTTTTCAAGTATGGGCAGGGAACTTAAAGCCATCTTTCTTGCCTGAAGAGAGGCATAATTAGTACAGGGTGCAACCAGCCTGAGCTCTGAAAATCCAAAATTCATCATGGCCCGGCAGACTGAACCAATATTAAGGGGCCCCTGGGGAGAGACAAGGATGATCGACAGATTTTCAATGGTCATTTGATCAGCTCCCGGGTATCCAGTAAAATGGTTACCGGCCCGCTGTTGACCAAAGAAACATCCATCATGGCTGCAAATTGCCCCGGTTTTGTGGCCACACCCAGCTCAATGGTTCTGCCCATGAAATATTCATAGAGTTCATTGGCTTTGTCCGGGGAGCCGGCCTTTGTATAGGAAGGCCTTCTTCCTTTTTTGCAATCGGCCAGAAGGGTGAACTGTGAAACCACAAGAAGCTCACCTTTCACCTCTTTTAAAGAGCGGTTCATTTTTTTCTTGTCATCTTCAAAAATTCGCAGGTTGATGATTTTATCGGCTAAATAGTCTGCCTCTTTGGTGGTGTCATCTTCCTGGACACCCAAGAGAACCAGAAGACCGTTTCCAATGCTGGAAATAATGGTATTGTCCACGGTGACATGAGCTTTTTTTACACGTTGCAGAACCGCTTTCATGATTTATACATCCTCGGTAAATATTCGGGGTTTCGGCCAGTTCAGATCAAAGCCGAAATCCTTTAAAATTTTAATCCCTTTTTCGATGTTCATGCCGGCCTCTGAAATTGCGTGGGAATCATCCCCGGGCACTACCCTAATACCCATATCTTTGGCCATTTTGAGGATGGATGATGTTATATAGGGTTCATCTGCTCCTCTTTTGAGGGCTCTGACATTAAAATCCAGGACAAGGCCATATTCTTTAACCTGTTTCAGGTTCCGGATGATCTTTTCTTGAATGTTGGGCTGTAAAACCCTGGTTTTATAATCAGCATCAAAAAGGCGAACCAGATCAAAGTGGCCGACAATAAAGGGCTTTAAGGCTGTAATCATTTCATATTGCAAGTCAAAATATTTCAGGTATAAGGCATTTAGGGATCCTAATTTTTTTATCAGGCTGTCATAGAAATCTTTGTGATAGTCAAAAAGAATATCATCCACATAGTGGACCGATCCCACTATGTAATCAGGGCAAAAGGTTTTTATAAGAGCCTTGATATGGTGAATATAGCCGGTGTAGGTTTCCGTTTCCATACCCACGTAAATTTGTATTTTTCCGGCATATTTATGTTGCAGGGCCCTTGCATTTGTAATGTATTTTTCAAACCTGCGGTATAAAAAATCAGCATCGTAATTCAAGGCGGTTTCATCCGGATACATAAGTTCATTGGAAACAGGAGGGATGTGTTCCGTAATCCCAACCCGGGAAAATCCAAGGTCAATATATTGTTTGATGATATCTTCCAACCCGTCATCGGCATGGTCACAGTATTCGCCGGAATGCCCTCCGTGAAGGGAGATTAAATTGTTCGTTTTCATGATCGGCAACGCTAACAAAACAAGAGTGGAAAATCAAGTTTTTCATAACCTCTGAATAATATACAAAAAGGTGGGAAAAAGGCTTTTGGTCTTGATTTCATTGAATTTGTAAAGCGCTTCCCTGCTGGGGCTGTTAAATTTTAACGGGGAAATATAGATGGTGCCTTTGGGCTGAAAACGAGAAACTTTTTCCCGCACCAGATTTATAAATGCCTTATTGTGGGAATCGGGCAGATCATCATCCATGATAAAGTTGGTACTGATTTCAATTGAGGCATATCTTTTATTAATATCTTGTATTTTTTTAAAGGCGGTTTTCACTTTTTGGGACGTTATAGGCTTGCCGATCCTTTCTAGGGTGGCCGGGTCATTGGATTCCAGTCCCACGTTGATGAAAGTGTAAAATGGTAAGGCTTCCAAGTGATCAAAAAGCATTGGTTCTGCTTCTAACAGGGAATCAACACTGCCGAATAAAAAGAGCTTGTTCCCTTTCATATAACCGTTTTCAAGTTTCAGTATTTCATAAGCTTTTTGAGCAGCAAATATTATCAGTTCCTTAGGTGCGTTCAATGCATCATGTTCCCCTAAGAAAATTGCATTGTAATTAATAATATCAGCGCCATAGAGTTTTTTCAGCTGATGCAGCTGGCAAGCAATATTTTCAAGGCTGCGAAG
>JAAEMC010000250.1 GCA_024225895.1 Desulfobacteraceae bacterium
AATGCCTGGCTTGATGAACCTGGTGTGGTCGGGTATCAGACAAAAGGAACTTTGGTTTTCGGAACTCCGGATAACCGGCTGATGGAAGAGATGAAAGCCTTTTCATCCCATTTTCAAAAAGGGTTGGATAGTGAGGTGTCAGACCATTTTCTGGATGCCGTCCATACAAAAATTGTTATTAACCTGACCAATGCCTTAACCACGCTTATAGGCCATGGCTTTAAACCGGTTTCGGATTTTGATATTTTCCAGAGATTGTTGCCCAACACCCTTTATGAAGGCGTGAAAGTGGTAAAAACTGCCGGATTTAAAGAGTGCACTGCCGGAGAAAATCCAAGCTGGCTTCTTTTAACCATTGCAGCCAAACTTCCCCGGTTTATCACCCGGCTAATTTTTAAAAAGAACGTGGCCAAGATGCGGATGTCCAGTATGACACAGGATATTATTAAAATGGGGAGCCCAGACTCGGAAATTGATTCCCTCACCGGCTATATTGTTGATCTTGCCGATAAGCACGGCGTCTTTGTGCCGTACAACCAGGCCATCCTTGAACTTTGCCGGGAGCGGTTCGGCAAGGAAGGTAAATTTGAGCCCATGGATGTGAAAGATGTGTGGGCCAAGGTCCAGGAACATATGTAAAAAAAAACTGTAGAGGCTTTACCTGTGTGTAGGGGCTTTACCTGTGTGTAGGGGCAGACCTGTGTGTCTGCCCGTCTGAACAACAGCACAGGCTCTGAAATGAGCGGATATGCTGGTCTGCTTTACGTCAGCTATCAAATTTTCTTTCAAAATAAAAAAAAGCCCCTCTGGATTTGCCAGAGGGGCATTGTATTATCTGGTAGCGACGCAGGGATTTGAACCCCGGACTCTGCGGATATGAGCCGCATGCTCTAACCAACTGAGCTACGTCGCCAAAACCCGCAGTTTATATCATTTAAATACCTTGGATGTCAATATTATTTTAATGGAATTCAAATAATTATGTTTTATCGAAGTTGATGACCTTTACAGTAAAATTATTCAGATTCTCCGGCAGTTGTGAAAATACGATCATAAACGTAACCGAAGCGCCCGGCTTTATGCCGACATTGGATTGGCGGGTACCCGTTTTTTGGGCCAGCACTTTATTTATATCAGAAATATTACCGGTTCTAAGAACCTCTTCAGTTATAATATTACCGCAATAGGATGTAGAGGTCTTGGCAACGATATTCCCTTTGGTGATAAGCTGGCCCTGTAGTTGAATATGGCTGAATATGCCGGTTGTAGAAGGGTTTTTCACAAGTCCTGTGATGACAAACAGGGTGCCTGCCGTAGCATTGGTGACGAACCGGCCATTGACATCTTTTTCAGGGACCGGTTTTACATCCGTAACCACCGGAGCAGGTGCTTTAAAGAATTTTTCTATTGCCGGTATTCTTATATCAGAGATAATGGGTATTTTAATGCCCATGACCAGGCTGGCCATATAGGCGCCACCGACTGCAATGATAAGAATGAGCAGAATCGCCATTAAAAAGCCTGCAGATGATTTCTTTTTTTTGTATTTTTCCGGTGGAACAAAATCCGGTTCAGCATAGGATAATTCATCTTCATTATCTTCCATTTGACCAGGCAAAGGCGGTGGTTCATATGAGGCTTTTTTGTCTTCTTCTTCTTCCACAGGTTCTGTTCCCTGCTCAAGAACCTGATCATATTCGCTGAAATCGGGCTCTTTTTCCTCTTCCATACCTTCAGAATCTGTTTCATCACGGAATTCGTCTTCTTTATCTTCTTTTAAATCCGTGAAATCTGCTTGGAAATCATCCGTTTCTACATCAGTCTCATCCGGTTCTTCAAGGGATAATTCCATTTCAGCGTCATCGATCTCACCTGCATCATCTATTTCCATGGAAAGCTCGGGTTCATCTAAATCATCTTCTTGTGCAGGTTCTACATCCATAGTGAGTTCGGGTTCTTCATCCGGCATGCCGTCGGTTTTTGGCACTTCCATACCCAACTCCGGTTCATCTTCGTCTGCTTCCTCGAACTCGGATTCATCAAAGTCCAATTCCGGATTTTCTGCTTCAATGTCATCAATCTCTGGTTCATCAAGCCCTAATTCTGGTTCCTGTTCTTCAACTGCTTCGATGTCGGGTTCTTCTATTGCTTGTATTTCAGTGTCATCATCAAGCTCGTTAATTTCCGGCTCAAATTCGTCGGGTTCCTCCATCTCTATTTCTTCCGGCTCAAATGCCGGTTCATCAAATTCAGTATCTTCCTCTTCTATTTCCGGTTCGTCCTCGATTTCTTCAAGGCTCAATTCCGCTTCCGGAAGATCATCATCCGAGTCATCAAGGATTAATTCATCGGGCTCATCTGAATCAGCGCTATCGTCACTGCTTTCGGCAACATCAAATTCAAGTTCAAATTCTGTCTCATCATCTGCCCCAATATAATCTGGCTCGTCTGTTTCAATTTCAAGGGTTTCTGATCCATCAAATTCAATTTCATCTTCATCAGCTCCCATACTAATACCAGGATCTCCATCATCTTCGATATCACTTTCAAATGAAATCTGGTCATCGTCATCCTCAAAATCCAGGTTGCCCTCTTCAAACTCAATTTCGTCTTCCTCAAATTCCATTTCATCAGAATCTGCCTGATCTTCCAACTCTTCCAACTCTTCCAACTCTTCCAACTCTACAGATTTAGCAGATTCAGGCGCTTGGGAAACAAAATCATCTGTTTCAGTTTCACTATCTTCGGCTTCCATTTCCAAGCCGGGGAACTCTTCTGTCGGGTCTGTTTCTTCAACCTCGGGTTCGGTTTCTGAATCAAAAGTTTCCTGGTCATCAGAATCGAATTGGACTTCATCCGATTCAAGGGCATCTTGATCGCTGGATTCTAATTCGTCATCAAATAAGGGGGTATCTTCATCCTGGGTCTCGTATTCCTCTTCCGGGATATCTGTTTCGTGACTCTCCAGGCCGGCCTCAACACTCAGGTCTTCGTCAATATCTTCTTTTATTTCCCGGGTTGATTGGTAAACAGTAAAGATATGTTTGCACTTGCTGCAGCGAACTTTTGAGCCTTCATCACTGAGAAGGGATTCATCAAGGTTGAAACTTGTTGAACACTCTTGGCAGGTGATAATCATTGTTTTCCCCTTATACTAAAGTTTCAGGTCATAGATAGCAGGAAGATTTCTATATTTTTCATTATAATCCAGTCCATAGCCAACAATGAACCCTTTTTCAAGTAAAAAGCAAGAATAGTCTACATCAATTTCTACCTCACGGCGTTCGTGTTTGTCAATTAATGTACAAATTTTTAGAGATTTGGGATGCAAAGATGTGACAAATTCAACAAGTTTGGACAATGTGCGGCCGGTATCGACAATATCTTCCACAAGAAGGACATCCCTTCCCGAAAGATTAAGAACCGGTTTTTTATACAAGTTGATTTTTCCTATTGAACTTGTGCCCTTATAGCTTGAGGCTCCAATGAGATCAATTTCATGATCAATGGTAATTTGCCGGGTCAAATCGGATAAAAAAATAATGGATCCTTTTAAAATACCGATCAGGACAAGGTCTTTATCGTTGTAGTCTAAAGATATCTTCTGCCCGATTTGTTTTATTTTTTCACAGATCTTTGCTTCAGAGATTAAGGGAATGAATTGAGGCATGGGCTGTTTTATAATCCTGTTTTTTCTAGTTGATGGATAAGGTCCTTTTGATCATCAGTCAGTTTTTTGGGCATGTCAATATGAATAATCACAAAAAGATCTCCATCTTTGCCGCCTTTCATATGGGGGATTCCGTGATTGGCGATGCGAAGTTTTGATTTGTGGCGGGTGCCGGCGGGAATGTTCAAATTAATGGTTTTCCCTGTGGGCGTGGCCACCTCAATTTTTCCTCCCAAAAGCGCCTTGGAAAGTTTGATGTTCTGCGAAATTAAAATATCGTTGCCTTCGATGGATATACCTTGAGCCACTATTGGATTTGATCTGATATAAAGATTGCCGGCAGGACCCCCATAGGGACTTGCCTCTCCTTTACCTGCAAGCCGGATCTTTTTGTCTTTGGTCAATCCTTTGGGAATTTTAACCTCAATGGCAGTGGCAGAGCCTGCCTGGTTGATGGAGATGGTCTTTTTGGTTCCATTTATTATTTCATCAAGGGTTAAAGGAATTTCATACTCCAGATCCTTACCTTTGGCTTGGGGTTGCTGCCGAGAGCCTCCAAACCCGGCGCCGCCCATATTCTGGGAAAACGGGTTGCCGCCCATGGAGGAAAATCCTCCTCCTCTGGTCCTTCCGCCCCTGCCAAAGCTGCTGAAACCGCCCCCGCCCCCGCCAAACCCGAAGTCTTTTAAAATATCACCGATATCAAAATTTCTAAAAATGTCTTCCTGGGAAAACCGCTGCTGAAAATCTGCTGAGCCGTAAGTGTCGTATTGATTTTTCTTTTCAGAATCACTTAAAACTGCATATGCTTCACTGATTTTTTTAAATTTATCTTCAAGGGCTTTATCCCCTTTGGTTTTATCTGGATGGTATTTAATAGCAAGTTTTCTATAGGCTTTTTTAATTTCACCCGGGCTTGCAGTCTTGGTTATCCCTAAAATTTTATAATAGTCTTCAGCCATTTATCATTCCTTTTGTTTGAGAAATTGAATCATTTTAATGTGTTGTGTATCAATATAGTAATGTTCAAACAGGTTAAGTCAACCGGTTCTTTTGTTTTTGACAGGCAGCAACAGCCACCATGAGTACCGAGATGGCCGCAGGTGTCATCCCGTCTGTTCTAGAAGCCTGTCCAAGGGATTTGGGTCCGATTTTTTCAAGTTTTTCCCTTAGCTCATTGGAAAGGCCATAGGCCTTGGCATAGTCAAAATATTCCGGGATTTTTATTTTTTCAAGGTCTTTGAATTTCTTGATTTCATTGTGTTGTCTGGATATGTACCCTTCATATTTGACTTCAATTTCCACCTGCTTTTGGGCCCTGGATAAAATAGCAGTATCCGGCGGGCCTAATGATTTTACCACATCATAATTCAGTTCTGCCCGTTTGAGAAGTTGTTCCAGCTTAATACCGGTTTTTATTGGATTGCTTCCTTTTTCAGATAGAAAATTATTGGCCTTCTGGCTGGGTTTGACATTGGTTTGCCGAATTCTTGCAATCTCCTCTTGTGTCTGAGCTTTGATTTTACAGCATCTATCTAAGGTCTCTTTATCAACCAGTCCTAAATCATGCCCGATTGCGGCCAGTCTTAAATCTGCATTGTCCTCCCGTAAGATAAGGCGGTACTCTGCCCGGGATGTAAACATCCGGTAAGGTTCGCTGGTGCCTCTGGTGACCAGATCATCCACCATGACTCCCATGTATGCCTGGGATCTGTCCAGGATAAAGTTGTCTCTTTTTTGAACCTTGCAAGCAGCGTTGATTCCTGCCCAAAGCCCTTGGGCTGCTGCCTCTTCATACCCGGATGTCCCGTTGACCTGACCAGCTAAAAAAAGATGTTTAATTTTTTTGGTTTCAAGGCCCGAAGTAAGTTCCACAGGATTTATATAATCGTATTCAATGGCATAGGCCGGCCTCATGATTTGTGCATTTTCAAGACCTGAAACAGACCTGACAATTTGGTATTGAATTTCGAGAGGCAGGCTGTTACCCAGTCCTGAGGCATAGATTTCCTTTGTGTTCAACCCCTCATATTCCAGTATTATATGGTGGCTTTCCCTTTCCGGAAATTTTACGATTTTATCCTCAAAAGAGGGGCAGTATCTTGCGGACCGGCCTTTAATGTGCCCGCCGTACAGGGCGGAATATTTTAAATTTTCCCGGACAATATTGTGGGTATTCAAGTTGGTATTTCCCATATAGCTTGGTAGCATGGGGGTTATTATTTTTGATGTTGAAAAGGAAAAAGGGGTGATCATTTCATCTGAACCATGGACCCTGAACTGGTTAAAATCAATTGAATCGGCATGGAGCCTCGGCGGAGTGCCGGTTTTCATCCGTCCCATTTCAAACCCGAAATCCTCGAGGTTTTTTCCCAGGTTAACGGCGGCAAATTCCCCGGCCCGTCCGGCTTCTATTTTTGAAGCACCAATATGAATCGCTCCCCGTAAGAAGGTACCGGTGGCAATGACAACACAAGATGCAAGCCAGGTAAATCCGGTGTTGTCAATGATGCCTTTTACTCTGTCTTTTTCCAGAATCAACTCGTGGACCATGGCTTGCTTCAGGTCCAGGTTTGGAGTCTGTTCAAGAATAGTTTTCATGTTTCTGGAATAGAGGGATTTATCGTTCTGGGTCCGGGTGGAATGAACTGCCGGGCCCTTGCGGGTATTGAGTGTACGAAACTGGATGGCAGACGAATCAGTGATTTTCGCCATCTGGCCCCCTAGGGCATCAATTTCTTTTACCAGCTGCCCTTTTGCCATGCCGCCGATGGAGGGGCTGCAGGGCATGGCAGCTATTTTATCCATATCAATGGTTAAAAGAAGGGTGCTGCATCCCATGCGGGCAGCGGCCAATGCCGCTTCACAACCGGCATGACCGGCCCCTACCACAATAACATCATAGGTTTTATTATTAAAATTCATAACTTTTAACTATACTATTTTATAGAATTTTGGTCAAGAATTACAGCAATTCCCAAATTCCGATCAGCAAATAAAATGATGGGCAAGCAACTTGCTATTGGAAACTGAGATTTGCACCGCGAATAGTTGAATCTTGAAACAGTATCTGGCGTTTATCTGCGGAAAATGATAAAAGCCCGGAAAAATGTTATAGTGATTCCCAAAAATACGTTTTTGAAAAACAATTAAAATAAATGGAATCACTTAAAAGCAAATCGCTTTTGTATCAATCGATTTCTATCCTTTAAGGGTCTAAATTGCCATACGTTTATCAGAACGTTATTTTTCGATTTGCTATGGAATGAAATGTGAGCGAAATGCCTTTTTAATGATAGGAAAAGAGCCAGGATGATTGAAAACGTCAAACGTTATACGGATTACAACACCTATTTGCGGTCTTTTTACAATGAAAGGATTCAAAAGATTACAGTGGACGCAGGTCTGTCCTGCCCCAACAGGGACGGCACCCTGTCAAGGAAAGGCTGCATTTATTGTAATGCCAAAGGATCTGGTTCCGGGCTTTTTAATAAAGGCCTTTCCATAAAAGAGCAGATTGATCAGGGTAAAATTGCCATGACCAAAAAATATAAGGCAAAAAAATTTTTAGCCTATTTCCAGTCTTTTTCCAATACCTATGCACCGGTAACAACATTAAATGAAATTTATGCTGAGGCGCTTTCCTGTGAGGGCGTTGTCGGTATGGCTATCGGTACCAGGCCGGATTGTGTGGATGACGACAAGCTTGATCTGATGGCATCCTTTGCCAAAAACTACTTGGTTTGGCTTGAATACGGGCTTCAATCGATCCATGATTCCACCCTGGCGCTCATCAACCGCAGGCATGATTTTGATTGCTTTAAAAAAGCAGTTGAAAAGACCCGGAATAGGTATATTAATGTCTGCACCCATGTGATTTTGGGTTTACCCGCCGAAGATAAATCCATGATGCTGGATACAGCAAAGACCCTGTCCGGTATGGGGATCAACGGGGTGAAAATCCATCTGCTGTATGTAATAAAAGGTACGGCCCTGGATAAAATGTACCTGGATGGAGACTATGAGTGTCTTTCCCAGGATGAATATGTAGATATTGTCTGTGATTTTATAGAACGTTTGCCAAAAGATATTATCATTCAGCGTATCACAGGCGATCCCCATAGTGATGAACTGCGGGCACCTTTGTGGGCAGGAAGGTACCGGGAAACTTTTAACATGATCCAGAAAATCCTTGAACAAAGGGATACCTATCAAGGAAAAAAGGCGGAAGATTAGATTTTAAACTGCCACCCATTTATTCCTTCGATCATCGGCCTATATTCTATTTTTTCAATAAGCCCTGATCCCATTTAGCATGATTGTAATTTTTTGTTCATATAATCAATTGGTTATAATCTTTGCCTTGATTCGATCCCTTGACTTTTGATTCTTGATTTTTCTGCATTTTCATGAAACATTCAGACAGATTCTATATATCATTACTATTTGTTCAATAAGCACAATAAATTTAGGATATCCACCCAGGGTAAACGCATGTAACACTGGCATGAATTTTAATTTTATTAATTTTCGGACACCGTAAAACATTTGGTACAAATGTTATACGGGCATTAACGTAAAACATTTGGTACAAATGTTATACGGGCATTAACGTA
>JAAEMC010000251.1 GCA_024225895.1 Desulfobacteraceae bacterium
CCGCCTGAAGAACTGATAAAATGTGATATTTCATTAACCGGTCAATACCTATCCGGCAAAAAAAAGATCAATACTCCCAAAACCAGACGAAAAGGAAACCACAAAGAACTCACCATTTATAAAGCCCAGTCCAATAATCTGAAAAAAATAGATGTTACCTTTCCGCTAGGGGTATTTAACTGTGTCACTGGTGTTTCCGGTTCCGGTAAATCCACTTTAGTAATTTCTACCCTGTACAAGGTACTTTCAAACCGAATCAACCGGTCACGAAATGTCACAGGCATTTTTGAAGACATCCGGGGACTGGAACACCTGGACAAAGTAATACACATTGACCAATCCCCCATTGGCAGAACCCCCAGAAGCAATCCGGGCACGTACACTCAGGTGTTTAATCATATAAGGGAATTATTCGCCAAAACACAGGAGGCCAGGGCCAAGGGATATAAACCAGGAAGGTTCAGCTTTAATGTAAAAGGGGGAAGATGCGAAGCCTGCTCAGGCGATGGTATTATAAAAATTGAAATGCATTTTTTGCCGGATGTTTATGTGACCTGTGATGTCTGTAAAGGCAAAAGATACAATAAGGAAACCCTTGACATTAAATACAAAGGAAAAAATATCGCCCAGGTGCTGGACATGACC
>JAAEMC010000252.1 GCA_024225895.1 Desulfobacteraceae bacterium
ACCAACAAAGAGGTCATAGCATTAAACATGCCCATCCACCAGACAAAAGACCAGGTATCAAGGTCACAAAAGCACATTACCTGGCTTGAAAACAAATTTAGCACTGTCAAAGGGTTCGATATTGAACTTACCAATACTTTTAAAGAGCTTTCGATCTGTTTCCCTTCCAAAATACAGGACGGCCTGACTATGGCCAACACCCGGTCCCGCCTGCGGATGCTGACATTGTATGCCTTTGCTTCCCACCATAAACTGCTGGTGGCGGGTACGGGCAATAAGGTGGAGGACTTTGGGGTGGGCTTTTATACTAAATACGGAGATGGCGGTGTGGATCTTTCTCCCATTGCTGATTTGATGAAATCCGAAGTCTATGCTTTGGGAAAAACTTTAGGGATCTTAGAAGAGATACAGAACGCTGCTCCCACAGACGGTTTGTGGGAGGACGAGCGGACAGACGAAACCCAGATCGGGGCCACCTATGCCGAACTTGAATGGGCTATGACCTATTTGGCATCAAAGAAATCCATGCCGGAACCCTCCTTACGGCAAAAAGAGGTCCTGGATATCTATGAAAAATTCAACCGGGCCAACCGTCACAAAATGGATCCTATTCCTGTCTGTGTCATACCTGCCAAACTAAAAACAACATGATTTACTATTTGGGATTAGGCGGTATTGCCGCATTTGCCATCACCGGTGTGATTGCTGCCGGTAAAAAGGATATGGATATTTTCAGTATTGTCCTTTTAGGGGTTGTGACTGCCTTAGGCGGGGGAACTTTACGGGATATTATCATTGATGCCAATCCTATCTTCTGGATTGCCGATCTCTCCTACCTGTGGGTTTCAATTACAGCCTCTCTTTTTACCTTTTTTCTGATCCGGTTTGTTACCCATCTTTACCAGCTACTGCTCTTTGTGGATGCATTCGGCCTGGCGCTTTTCACCATTCTTGCCGCTGAAAAAACAATGCTCCTTGGTTTTCCAAAACCCGTGGCTGTACTTATGGGTGTTGTAACAGGAATTGCCGGAGGTATGATCCGGGATATCCTCACCGGTAAAATGCCCCTCTTGCTGAGCCGGGAATTTTATGCAACCCCCGCACTTTTAGGGGCAATTTTATTTATTCTGATGCATGGGTGGCTACCTGGACACAATTTTAACCGGTTGTATGCCATTGCGTTAATTTTTGGCCTCAGGGCTTTGACCATCCAATTTAAATTATATTATCCAAGCTGGCTGACCTTCAGAGAAATCACCAATGATTGACATCAGACCATATCATGTACAAGCTACTGGAAGAATGAAACACCATCTATTTTGTTATGCTTATTTTTCAACAAATCTGTATCTGTTATTAAATTAAAAGTCTAGTATATTTCCAAAAGCATATTTTCAAACACCTATTTTCTTGATTATGGAGGATGCATGGAAAATACCAAAGGACTCTTTAAAACTGGCCAAAATAAAAATCAATCCTTGGAATTATTGGATCAGGCAAAG
>JAAEMC010000253.1 GCA_024225895.1 Desulfobacteraceae bacterium
CATTTATAACTTATTCCGAAACTGATGTCAAGCGCTGCGGATGGAAAAAATAAAATTTGCCGGTTTTTACCGGTTTTAGTGATTCGGGATTGACCAAAGCCGGGAAACCGGGTTTATTTTAATTATCTAACCTTAATCCATGTCCTACGTCCTGAAACGAGAACGCGGCTAATTTTGCCTTTTAAAGGTAAAAATTCAATGCACTACTTTTTTACCTCTTCCTGGATGATTTTGATGTTATTTGAAACAATTTCAACTAGAACACGGGCACCGATACGCTTAAAGATGGTTAAGGACTCGTTTAAATATTTTAATGCCTTTTGCGGCTCACCCAGGGCACTGTATATGTTGCCGATATTTCCCAGGTCACTTGCCACGCCCTGCTCATACCCTATTTTTCGGTGTATCTCCAGTGCTTCTTTAAGGTGTTTTAATGCCTTTTGTGGCTCACCCAGGGCACTGTATATGAGTCCGATATTTCCCAGTTGGTTTGCCACGCCCTGCTCATACCCTATTTTTCGGTGTATCTCCAGTGCTTGCATGTGGTGTTTTAATGCCTTTTGCGGCTCACCCAGGGTATGAAGTATTAACCCTAACATAGTATGAGTATCTGATACCTTTTTTCTATTGCTTGTTTTTCTGTATAAGCTTAAAGCCTCCAGGTAATTGGGCAGTGCCTCTTTTAATTCTTCATCAAAGTAATGGGCGGTTGCCAGATTATTATAATTTTCTGCCTGTTTAATA
>JAAEMC010000254.1 GCA_024225895.1 Desulfobacteraceae bacterium
AGCAGACGCTCAAAGCGGAGTTTAGTATCCAGGTCTAAATAACTTACCCATTTATTATTTGCTATACAATCAATGGGTTAATGGGCTAATTCTGTTCAAAGCCTCATATGCAATATTTGTGCCAAAAATTAATAAGCCCGGTTTTACTGGTTCGAGATTTGGCATATTTTTTGCCTACATTAAAATCCATAAAAAATACCCGCATATAACTATATGGATTTAATATTAAATTCAAAATGGGTAAGTTATTTAGACCTGATTCCTTAATTTTGTCCATGATTTTCAAAGGAGAACATAAAAGGAGAACATAAATGAAAAAAAATTTTATTTTACTTGCATAACATTAATAATTATGGTATCACTTCTTCTGAGCTGCGGAGATGGTGACAAAATCCCGGTTCCGAAAAAGAGAGCCAGGGCGCCCCAGGCACCGGCCAGTCAGAAACGCCGCAAGGCCCTCTTTGACCAGTACATGGAACGGGAAGCCCTTGCATCTGCAATCGGAAAGGAAAACCTGCCCGACAAGGATTCTGGTACAGGCCGAACTTAACGAGTTTCGCAAGGAAATGCTTATCAGCCGCAAAATTGCTGCAACACCCATGCGGCAGAGTATGAGGAGCGCAAAGGAGATTTTATGCT
>JAAEMC010000255.1 GCA_024225895.1 Desulfobacteraceae bacterium
AAAAAGATTCAATTTGACTGATAAAAAAATTACTATAGCAAATCGCAAAAATATATTTCAACTACCAGTACGGATCATGGCCACTTCAAATGTACCGGACTGATGCTCGATACCAAAATTTATTTTCAATAATACCGGCAAAGTTTAGCCCGAATATTTCATGAGATTTTAACTAAATTTTTTAAAAACGTTATGATTACAATTGATTACATTGGAATTTTTAAGCAAATTAGAAAGACAAAGTGTCTTTTAAAAGAAATGGCCAAAATCTCACCTTTCTAAGCGAACCGAGTTTGTCTCATCTGCTGCGTTGCAGGGCATTTGCGGTAAATGATTACAGCAGCATGCCCTGCAACTTGCAGCTAAAACAAACTCGATTCGTGAAATATCCGGGTTAGATTTTTACGATTTTTAAATTTCCCCAAAGTCCGATATTTTTACCCTTAATGATAACAATCCCTTCAATACCATTGATGATTTTCCCTTGGTTGATAGCTGTTTCAATATCAGAGGCTTTTTCTACCATATTACCCAGGGCTGTGGCTGCGGCATCTGCCAAGGCACAGGAATCGGACAAAATCGTTACGGCATCCGCCTTCCCAAAACTTTTGGAATGGCCAAGGGTCCCGGATGAGGTGCACATAGCATAAGCGGTTTCTTTTTTTTCCACCAGAATCCCGCATGTCATGCTGAAAGGGGAATCGCCTGCATAGATACTGAAAACCGTTTTTGTATCTGTTTTCACAAAAATATCTCCACCGTTTTCCACCAGGATCTCTTTGGAATGCTTCAAAAGGCTTTTACCAGTATATTCTGCGACCACTCCTGCAACAGAGGCCATGGGGCCTACACCTGTGAGAGCCGATGCCCGGATCATGTCCTGGACAATGCCGGGAGCTATCTTGTCTTCTGTCACCGGAGCAAGGGTCGAGGTGAATTGGGGATGGGTGCTGATATAGGATTCAAGGTATCCCCGGTGTTGGAGGGTGTATTTGATTGCCAGGTCCTCAAGATTTCTATCTGCCTGGATATTGAGATTGGTTTCCTTGACAGTTACATCAAAGGAGACAAGCCCCTTTTTCCGGTGGCGGCGCCGGTATGTCCGGTTTTCAAACATTTTCAATATATTCGGGCTTCAGGTGGTCCGGGGCCTGCCGGATGAAATAGGAATCTGTCATACCGGAGATATAATCTTTTACAATCACGGGGTTTGAGTGGGTGTTCAGGTAATCTTCAGACATCCCGTTTAGAAAATCTGAAAAGATGGTTGCGTCCCGACGCTCTTTTTCCAGGTCTTCCAGATATTGGTCAAAGAGATGTGAAAAGATATCTTCGATGGAGCCCAAATGCTTTTTTATGACCGGATTTTTATAGATGTATTTGTAATTAAACTGCTTAAGTTTTTTAAGCGCTTCAGAAATTTCATCAGTAAATCCGACATACGATTTTTCAAGACTGTTGGAAATCAGATCGGTAACCAGGCTGAAGACAATGGTGCCGTTGGTCCGGCCAATGGTTTCTTTGCAAAGTTTCGGGATATCTTCCCTTTTGGCAATACCGAGCCGGATGGCATCTTCAAGATCCCGGCCGATATATGCAATGGTATCGGCGATTTTAAGGACACATCCCTCCATGGTCATGGGATTTTCGTCACTGAAAGGTTTGGTTTTCCCTTGAGTGATGATCTTGTCAAGATCTTTAAAAGACCGCTTTTTTTGGGGAATTAAAAGTTTGGAATGGACTTCGCCGTTATGGCAGATAATGGCATCCATGGTCTGGAGCGTCAGGTTCCAGCCTTTACCTTTTTTTTCTATTTTATCCAGGAACTGGATGCTTTGAAGGTTATGGTGGAAAAAGCCTGCATTGTGGGCCTGGGTTAATCTTGAAAGAAATTTTTCACCATCATGTCCAAATGGAGGATGCCCAATATCATGCCCCAAACTTGCGGCCTCAATAAGATCTTCATTCAGCCCCAGATACCGGCCGATGGTCCTGGCAATGCGGGAAACAAGCTGAACATGGATCACTCGGTGGGTTAAATGGTCGTTTTTGATCAGGGAGAAGACCTGGGTTTTATCAACATAGCGGGTATAGGCAAGGGAGTTTAAGATACGGTCTGCATCTGCGCTGAAATCCTGGCGGTATTCAGCATAAGCATATTTTTCCTGGTGTCGTCGTCTGGCATTTTTACTGAAACATGCCAGGGAACTAAGGTTCTTTTCTTCCCGGTTGTTGAGAAGCTTTTTTAGTTCCCCGGCTTTTTCAAAATGCTCGTTCAACTTTTTATAAGCGTTCGATTATGTTGTTAACAACCTTATCAAAGGCTTTTGTGAATTCGGTTTCCTGGTCCTGCATCATTATCGGAACACCACTGTCGCCGGAGATGACCACCTGGGTGTCAAAGGGGATGGACCCCAAAAAATTCAATCCTTGGGATTTCGCTGTTTTTTCACCGCCGCCGTTTTTGAAAAGGTCAATGGGCTCATTGCAGTGCGGACATTTGAATCCTGCCATGTTCTCCACGATCCCCAAAGTTTTCAGTCGTACTGTTTTGCAAAAAGAGATGGATTTTCTGATATCGGCCAGCGCCACTTCCTGGGGAGTGGTGACAACGACGCCCAATGCTTCGGGAATGTTCTGGACAACGGTCAATGGCTCATCACCGGTTCCCGGAGGTGCATCAATAATCAGAAAGTCAAGCTCTCCCCAATCCACGGCACCCACAAATTGCTGAATCATGCCGGTTTTAGCCGGTCCCCGCCAGATAATGGCCTGGTCCTTATCCTGCATCAATGCCTGGACAGAAACAGCCGTCAGGTTTTCGGTAACCTTTTTGGGCAGCAGCATCTTGTTTTCGGAAATATCCAATAATTCAGTTATTCCCAGCATATGTGCGATGGACGGTCCATGGACATCCACATCCATGAGGCCGGTTTTATACCCCTTCTTGGCAAGGCTTGCCGCAAGATTGGCAGATACACTGCTTTTTCCTACACCGCCTTTTCCGCTCAGCACAAATATTTTATGTTTGATTTTTGCAAGGGATGCTTTAATCATTTCCTGCTGCTGTTTTTGCTTTTCAGCCATATCTCCGCCCTGGGAAGGACAGCCTTGAGTTTTTTTGGCATTATCTACACTGTCATGAATCATATGAACATGTACTCCTTAAGTAATTTTAGTTGGTTAAATCAAATTAGATAATGAGCATTATCCACCTTCTGTCAACCTGAAGACAGATTCTTTTACCTGAACATTGGCCTTAAAAGTATCTATCTGAATCACAGCTAAGCGATTGTTTTGTTCCAAAATGAATGTCCGGGTCGGTATGCGGGTGGTGTCAAGGGTTTTGAAATCCTTAAACGCCATTGAATAAAGGCTTTTGCCGTTATTATCCTGGACAGTAAGTGCAGTGGCATGGTTTTGGTTGTTTATCGTAAGTACCTGACTATGGACGGACCAGTTTTGTTTTAGCCGGATGGTGGAAAAGGTTTGGTCTTCCGGCGAGAAATAAGCAGCATCAAAATGTTTTATGGGAAGCTGCCCTAAAAAAAAGGCAATAATATCTGAAATTCTCACCGGTATCTGGATGAAATTAGAAAGGGAAGGGTCTTTTGACCGAATGGTGTGGGGTGCATGCTTCCCGGTATGGGAAACAAAAGTCACATCCCGACCGGATGCAATAATGGTCTCAAACGGATGCCCGAATAGAAGAAGCGTCATCCGGATTCTGCCGGGTGCTGCCGCTGCCCAGGCCACCCTGAATTTTCTGGTCTGTTTTCCTTCTTTTACGGTGATCCATCCGGTTCCTTTGCTTGTGAGAACCGTTTTATTCACCATTTTAGCTTTGTTGGCAAGCGCGAAAGCTTTTTTGTCCATCACAGGATCTGTTGCCGGTTTTAACTGGGAACAGCCGGAAAGAAACAGGATAACAAAAAACAAAAAAATATAAAAAAGGTAGGAAAAAGGTTTATTCATTGAGTTGTTTTGTCAGCTTATCTATTTTTTCATCAAGGGTATTTACTTGATCTTCACTTTTCGTTTTTAGGTTGGAAAGGGCCTTTTTATAGGCTTCAAGGGCCTTTTGGGGTTGATTCAGCTTTTGATAGACATCGCCTAGGTGCTCTGTGATAATGGGGTCAAAGGCACTGAGTTCAGCCGCTTTTTCAAGATAGGTAAGGGCGGTTTCAAAATCGCCCCGCTGAAAATATACCCACCCCAGAGAATCTGTTATATATCCGTCATCGGGTTTGATTTTTAATGCCCGCGTAATCAGATCTTCTGCTTCATCCAGTTTGATGCCCATGTCTGCGTAAGTGTATCCTAAATAATTCAAGGCACTGGCATCTTCAGGGTCCAGTGTGATTATTTTTTTCATGGTTTCTATGCAATTGTCTTTTTGCCCGTCCTTGTCCTGGATAACTCCGAGCCTGAAGAGCAAAGAGGTGTTTTCAGGTGAAAACTCCATCCCTTTTTTAAGCAGGTCCATGGCCTCGTCATAGCGCTCTGCTTCTTCGTAAAATGATGCCAGATAGGTGATGATATCAATATCTTTTGGAAGGGAATTTTGCTTTTTTTCAAGATAGGTAATGGCCTTGTCTTTTTCTCCTATATCAGAGTAAAGATAGGCAACATGGACAATGATTTTTTTGTATTGCGGATAGTCCGGCAATACCCTCAGATAGTGCCGGATGGCCTTTTTGTTCTCTTTCAAGGATTCATAGGCCATACCGGTAAAATAATTCAGGCTGGACTCGCCTGGATCAGACTCAAGCATCTGGGTGAAAACAATCACGGCATCCTTATATCTTTTTCCGGATAAGTATTCATTAACCGCTACCATCAACAGCCGGGAATCTTCTTTAACTTTTTTTGTGAGATCAGTGAACAGAGAAAGCGCCTTTTCCTTCATCCCGTTTTTATAATGAAATAACGCGATTTCAAACAGGGCCAGGGGATTATCATTTTCAATCTCAAGGATTTCCTGATAGGCGTTCAATATTTTATCCTGGTATGCTTTATCCTTTTTATCCTTTACAATCGTGTAAATTTTAATGAGCTCAAACCGGGGTTCCACCAGATCAGGTTCCAGTTCAATGGTTTTTAAAAATTCGGTTTCAGCATAATTGTAATTCTTTTTAAACATATGAATTTTGCCCAGGTAAAAATGGGCAACATAATAATCGGGAAACGCATCAGCAAGTTTTTTAAATATCCTGAAGGCTTCTTCGTAATTTTCATTGGTCATGTAGATATTTCCCAGGCGCAGATAGATCTCCTTATTTTCAGGATCCAATTCTAGGATTCTGTGAAGCAGTTCTTTTGTCTCTTTTCCCTGGTTGGCATCATTTTTAAGTTTTGCCAATATGAGAAGGCATTCCACATTCTCCGGATTTTTTTCAACCATCAACTTGGCCAATGCCAGGGCTTTATCTTTATCTTTTTGAATCAGGTAAAGGTTGATCAGGGATTTATTTAAAAATATGGAGTCCTGATCTTTTTTTATGGCATTCTTAATAGACAGAACAGCCTGTTCATAGTCCTGGTTTTTAAAGTGCAGCCTGGACTCAAGGTAATAGTAATAGGGGGATATTTCCTCTGTATCCCGGTCAGTTTCGTAAGTTACCGGAGATTGGGTCATCTGGCTTTGGGGAACACAACCTGCCAGGGGAAGGAAAAACAAGGAAAAGACGAGAAAGAAAAGACAATTTTTATTCATGAGCAGCGCTACCTTTTTTTTAGGAATCCAATCACAGTTTACTTGTTGTGGTCATACATGTCAAAATCAGGCATGTCTTTTTTAAAATAGGCTTTCATTTTTTTGATGATATTGTTCTCTACCTGACGGACCCGTTCCCGTGAAATGGAATACTCTTCCCCGATTTGCTGAAGGGTTTGGGGGCTGTCTGAAAAGATCCGTCTTATGAAAATATCCAGCTCTCTGGCGTTGAGTGTGGTTTGAAATTCTTTTACCTTGGCATGGAGGATACTTTCAATCTCCTTTTTGGCCACCACGTCTTCGGAAGATGGTTTTTCCACATTGATAAATTCGATGCGCTCTGTATTGGAATCGCTTTTAAGAGGCTCATCCAAAGAAAGATCCCAGTTAGCCAGTCTCTGGTCCATATCCACCACTTCTTTTTCAGAAACTCCCAGCTTTTCGGATAAAAGTTTGGGCTTGGGATCAAATCCCTGTTCAATAAGCCTTTGCTTTTCTTTTTTCAACCTGAAAAACAGTTTGCGCTGCCCCTGGGTGGTTCCGATTTTAACCATGCGCCAGTTATCCATGATAAATTTAAGGATATAGGCTTTTATCCAGAAAGAGGCATA
>JAAEMC010000256.1 GCA_024225895.1 Desulfobacteraceae bacterium
AATTAAAGCAAGGCAAAAAATCTTTTAAACGAATCGCTGATAAGCTCTCCATTACTGAAAATACCGTCCGCTCCAGGGTCAACAAACTCCAGGAAGAAGGGGTGCTGGATATCTGCGGTCTGGTCGACCCGGAAAAGCTACCCGGCCATAAGTGCGTCATCGTCGGGGTCAAGCTTTCTGAAATGAACCTGGTGGAGAAAGGTGCGGAAATCAGCAAACTTAAGGGCGTTATCTCTGTCAGTGTCGTTACCGGACGATTTGATCTTCTGGTGCTGGTTCTGTTTAGAAAGGGATTCGGCCTGCTGGAATTTTATACTGAAGAAGTATCAAAGATTGAGGGCGTCAGATCAGTGGAAACATTTGTTATCTACAAATCATACAATCTGAAAGTCCCGTATATTTTTTAACTATTATATAAATGGCGGCTTAAATGAACACTACTCTAAAAACCACACCTTTAAACCAGTGGCACAGAAATGCCGGAGCCAATATGGCCGATTTCGGCGGTTTTGACATGCCGCTGTGGTACGAGACCGGAGTAAAAACAGAGCACTTGAGCGTTTTAACCTCTGCCGGTATTTTTGATACCAGTCACATGGCCTGTATAACGGTTACGGGTAAGGACAGCTTCTCCCTGCTCAATTATTGTTTTACCCGGGATCTTGCATCCCTGGTTGCCGGAAGATGTATCTACGGAGCATTTTTAAATGAAAAAGGTCACAGCATTGATGATGCCATTATTTACAAATTTAATGATTCCGATTTTATGGTCTGTGTCAATGCCGGTATGGGCGGCACCATTGCCGGCCATCTACAGGCAAACAAGAACGAGCTTGAAACAGAAATATCCGATTTAACCGCTAAAGTGGCAAAAATGGATATCCAGGGAAAAAATGCTGCCCGGATTCTGTCAAAAGTGATCAAAGATCCGGAACACGTTTTTAGCAAGATGCCTTATTTTTCATTTAAAGGATCGTTTGATGACAATTTGCCCTGTATAGAGCAGGTAAGACTGCTTGATGATACACCGGTCCTTTTGTCCAGATCCGGTTATACAGGTGAATTCGGGTTTGAAATATTTTTGTCGCCTGATGCCATTGTTAAATTGTGGGAAGATATCTTGGAAGCTGGAAAGGACGTTGGGATTACGGCCTGTGGTTTGGGTGCAAGGGATTCATTGCGGGCCGGGGCCTGCCTGCCCCTTTCCCACCAGGACGTCGGCGACTGGATATTTTTGAATCATCCCTGGGATTTCGCCCTGCCCTATAATCAAGATCGGTCCGGTTTTACAAAGGATTTTATTGGCCGTGATGCCCTGTTAAATAACAGCAACGGCACCTATATATATCCCTTTGCCGGTGAAAATCTTCGCAAAGTACCCGCTGGCAAGGAGACACAGGTGCTGGATACCAATGAAAAGGCAGTCGGCCATGTGTTAACCTGTGCGACAGATATGGGGATCTCCTGGCATGACAATGCCATTGTCAGCATTGCCACAAAAGGGCTTTCCCAAGATATAAAAATTAAAGGAGTTAGTTGCGGTTTTGTCATGGTGACTCAACAACTTGATCCAGGATGCAAACTCGTCCTCAAAGAAGGCAGACGCGCCATTAAAGCGACCATTGTTTCTGATATACGGCCGGACAGGACTGCACGTAAAAAATTAAGTAATTTTATTTAAACTTCAATTTAAAACAGGAGGTTATTATGAAAGAGATTGACGATCTGAACTTACCCGATGACTTGAAATATACCGAAGACCATGAATGGGCAAAATCCGAAGGGGATTTGGTGACCGTCGGACTCAATGACTATGCCCAGGATCAGTTGGGTGAAATTGTTTTTGTTGAAGTCCCGGAAGTGGGCGACACCTTTTCCCAGGGCGATGAGTTCGGTAGTGTGGAATCGGTTAAAGCCGTGTCTGAAATGTATATTCCCATCTCCGGTGAAGTGGTTGAAGTCAATGAAGGGCTTGAGGATGCCCCGGAACTGGTTAACCAGGAATGCTACGGTGGCGGATGGGTTATCAAGGTTAAACCCGATGATCCTTTAGAAATGGACAAATTATTAGACAAGGCAGCATACCTTGATATGCTGAAAGGATAAACCATGCGTTATCTTCCACATACCAAAGAAGACATTAAAAGCATGCTGGCCGTGACTGGTCATTCTTCTGTGGATGATCTGTTTGAGTGCATTCCCGAGCAATTGAGGACAAAACAAGGGATGGAATTACCCGAAGCTTTGTCTGAGTGGGATTTAGATGCGCACATGGAAGCGCTGGCATCACAGAATATTGCCTGTAAAGACTATAAATGCTTTATTGGCGCGGGAAATTACGATCATTTTATTCCGGCCATTATCCCCTACCTGATATCCCGTTCCGAATTCTGCACCGCTTATACCCCTTATCAGCCGGAAGTCAGCCAGGGTACTTTGCAAGGCATTTATGAATTCCAGACAATGATCACAGAGCTTTTGGGCATGGATATTGCGACGGCATCCCATTATGACTGCGGAACCGCTTTGGCTGAAACAGCCTTGATCGCATTAAGAAAGCACAGAAAAGCCAACAAGATTGCCATTTCGGCCCTGGTGCATCCCAGCCATAGGCAGATTGTTGAAACCTATATTATTCCTGCCGGTTACCAGATGGTTGAGATCCCTTACACAAAAGAAGGCTTGACCGATGTGTCCGCCATTGACGGCATGGATGATATTGCAGGGATCGCGGTCCAGTCTCCCAATTTTTTGGGAAACATTGAAGACCTAAGCTCATTCAGGGCAGCAGCAGATAAGAAAAAGATCATGTTTACCGTGTCTTTTACCGAAGCTTTGGCATACGGACTTTTAAAGAACCCGGGCAGTTTTGGCGCTGATCTTGTGGCAGGTGAAGGTCAGAGCCTTGGTATTGCCAAGACATTCGGAGGCCCTGGCTTAGGACTTTTAGCCGGTACCAAGAAACTGATGAGAAACCTTCCCGGCCGTTTGATAGGCAAAACAAAGGATACCAATGGCGATAACGGGTATGTACTGACCCTTGCCACAAGAGAACAGCATATAAGAAGGGAAAAAGCCTCTTCCAATATCTGCTCCAACAACGGGCTAAATGCCATGACTGCTGCTATCTATCTTGCCACTGTGGGTAAAATCGGCATTCGTGAGATCGCACAGCAAAACCATGACAAGGCCTTCTACCTGAAATCATGTCTTGAAAAATCAGAGTTTACGCCGGTTTATGATTCAAGCTTTTTCAATGAATTTGTCATGAAAGCACCAGAAGGGTTTGCTGCTAAACGGAATGAATTGATAAAAGAAAATTGCATGTTGGCAGGCCTTTCTTTGGAACAATTTTATCCTGATTTCAAAGATCATTATCTTTTTTGTGCCACAGAAAAGGTTTCTAAAGAAGATATTGACCAATTGACAAAGGAGGTGCAGCCATGAGTAACAGACCTGGAACCAGTGGATTGATTTTTAAAGAACCCCAGTTATGGGATAAAAGTTCAGAAGGCCGGTGTGCCGTCTCCATTCCAAGAACTGATGTTGAAAGATCTGAACTTGATAAAAAATATGTTGGTGATGCTCCTGATCTGCCGCAATTGTCGGAGCTTGATGTGGTAAGGCATTATACGCGGCTTTCCCAGTGGAATTTTGGTGTGGATTCGGGCATGTATCCATTGGGATCATGCACCATGAAGTATAACCCTAAAACCAATGAAGTCCAGGCTGCCCGCCAGGGATTTGCCGGTGCCCATCCCTTGAGCGGGGAGGAGTTTTCCCAGGGCGCGTTAAAATTAATGTATTACCTTGAAAAGTACCTTGCCACCATCACGGGATTTGATGCCGTCAGTCTTCAACCGGCTGCCGGAGCCCATGGCGAGCTTGCCGGTATGCTGGTGATTCATGCATATCACGCTAAAAAGGGAAAACAGCGCTCCAAAATCATTATCCCGGATACTGCCCATGGAACCAATCCGGCCAGTGCCACCCTCTGTGGATATCAATCCATCAATATTAAATCCGGGGAAAAAGGGATTCTGGAACCGGAAGCCGTGGCAGCGGTCATGGATGAAGAAACCGCAGGTATAATGATTACCAACCCCAATACCCTGGGACTTTTTGAAGACAATCTCAAAGAGATTGCCGGTATTGTCCATGAAAAAGGGGGACTGGTATACGGAGACGGTGCCAACATGAACGCGATTATGGGTGTGGTCAAACCCGGAGAAATAGGTGTGGATGTGCTTCATCTCAACCTGCATAAAACCTTTGCAACCCCCCATGGCGGCGGCGGTCCCGGCTCAGGTCCCATAGCCGTTACCAAGGAACTGGAACCTTTTTTACCCATTCCCAGAATTGAGCAGGAAATTGATACCTATAAACTTGTTACAGACTGCCCGGATACAGTGGGCCGTCTCCATACCTTCTACGGCCATTTCGGTGTTATGATCAAGGCATACTCCTATATTCTTTCTATGGGTGCGAAAGGCCTCAAAGATGTCAGTACATATGCCGTGCTCAATGCCAATTATGTAAAGGAAAGCTTAAAAGATACCATGAACCTACCCTATGACCAGCCGTGCATGCACGAATGTGTCTTTAATGATGAAAATCAGAGGGAATTTCATATCACCACAATGGATATGGCCAAACGGCTGCTGGATTACGGGTTTCACCCGCCCACAGTCTATTTCCCCTTGGTGGTTGATGGCGCTTTTATGGTTGAACCTACTGAAACCGAGTCCAAAGAGTACATTGATCAGTTTATTGATGCGGTGAAGGCTATTTCAAAAGAGGCCGAAACCGACCCTGATAAGCTGAAAAAAGCCCCTTATTTAACAAAGGTGACCCGTTTGGACGAAGTCACGGCTGCACGGAAACCATGCCTGAGAGGTTAAATAATAATCACAAGCGCTCTGCCGTATTTTTGGATTTAGGAATCCTTGAATATCAAAGGGCGCTTGAACTTCAACTTGAGCATGTGCAATTAAAGCTGGATGACAAAGAGGCGGCGGATCAGATTCTCTTGGTGGAACATCCTGCTGTTTATACCCTGGGAAAACGCGGCGGCAGGGAAAACCTTGTGGTCAGTGAAGATTTTCTATCTGCCAAAAAGATTGACGTTATCCAGACTGACCGGGGCGGGAATATTACTTTTCACGGTCCGGGCCAGGCAGTACTCTACCCTATTATAGATCTTGAAAGGGCAAAGATCGGAGTGAAAGATTTTGTATATGGGTTAGAAGAAATAATGAAAAGCACAGTAGCTGAATTTGACCTTAAAGCAAACCGTGATCACAGAAATCATGGTCTTTGGGTGGGCAATAAAAAAATTGGAAGTGTGGGAATCTCAGTTAAAAAAGGTATTTGTTTCCATGGCCTTGCTTTAAATGTCACCACAAATCTGACACCCTTTTCCTGGATCAATCCCTGTGGACTCTCACAAGTGGCCATGACCTCCATTAAAAATGAGTTAGAATCAATGGAAGACATCTCCATAAAAAAAGTAAAAACTATATTGATCCGGTATTTTTCCGAGGTGTTTAACTATTCAATAAAAGAAAATGAACCATCATACCAAAATTAAAAAAGGCAAGCCTGCCTGGCTGAAAAAGAAATTACCAAAAGGCGGTGACTACCAGCGAGTAAGAAATCTTTTGTCCAAGGCAAATCTTCACACGGTCTGCCAGGAAGCCAACTGCCCCAATATGTTTGAGTGTTTTTCAAAAGACACCTCTACCTTTATGATATTGGGAAAAGAGTGCACCAGAAACTGCCGCTTTTGCAATGTAACGCCGGCCAAGCCCACTCCGGTTGATCCGGATGAACCCATTCGGGTAGCCAAAACAGCCCTGGATTTGAAATTAAAATATGTGGTGGTGACATCGGTAACCCGGGATGATTTGGACGATGGCGGTGCTGCTCATTTTGCCCAAACCATTGGGGCGATAAGGGATAGTCTGCCTGAAGGCGTCAAGGTGGAAGTCCTGATCCCAGATTTTCAGGGCAGCAAAGATGCTTTGCAAATAGTTGTCAATGCCCAGCCGGATGTGATTAACCATAATGTTGAAACCGTTCCATCCTTGTATACAACCGTCCGGCCCGAAGCAATCTACCAAAGATCTCTGGATCTTTTTAAAACTGTTAAATCCCTTGATCCGGCCATCCCCTTAAAATCGGGTATCATGGTGGGACTAGGGGAAACCATGGAAGAACTTAAGAAGGTAATCAAGGACCTGCTTGACCATGGGTGCTCAATTTTAACTCTTGGGCAGTATTTGCAACCCACTAAAAAACACCTTGCCGTTCAAAAATTCTATACCCCGGACGAATTTAAACTGCTGGAGGAAAAGGCAAAGACCCTGGGGTTTAAAAAGGTAGCTGCAGGACCCTTTGTCAGAAGTTCTTACCAGGCCGGGGAATTA
>JAAEMC010000257.1 GCA_024225895.1 Desulfobacteraceae bacterium
AGTAAAAAAAACAATCCCCATCAGTCTTTTATTATTTTTAACTATATGTTTGGTGTTCCCGGTGAACAGCTTTGCAAAAAAATGGAAAACAGGCGGTGTTGCTAATTCAGACACCCTGGAACATCAGACACTTGAAAAATGGGCGCATCTGGTAAAAGAAAAAACCAATGGGAAAATATTTATTGATGCGTTTCCTTCTGAACAGCTGGGGCCTTACAGGGATATGTTCGACAATGTGGTTCGCGGTGTGCAGGAAAGCGGGATGCTTCCATTAAGCCCGGAATTTGATAAGCGGCTGCAGATCGGCTACACGGTTTATCTGGCAGAAACATGGGAGGAAGGGCGCAAAGTCTGGAGCAAAGACGGGTGGATGTTCAATATGCTCAAACCGATATTCCACGAATTGGGAATTCAGCCTTTGGGCGTTTATTTCATGGGGTTAAATGGGTTTGCATGCACAAAAGGCCCTGTGGTTCTCCCTTCAGATGTTAAAAAATACGGTATCAAGGTACGAACCTGGAATCCGGCCGACCGGCTGTTTTTCCAGGAAATGGGCGCGCAGACAGTGGATATTGCATTTTCAGAATTGTTCACATCGCTGCAGACCGGTGTCGTCCATGCCCAGGATAATGCACCGCTGGTTACATATGAACACTTAAGAGACGTGACCAAATTCTACACCAACGTAAACCTCCTCTTTGAACCGGTCGTCCTGATGATAAACAAAGACCTATGGGACAAACAGCCTGAGGATATCCGGGTTGCCATTCAGAAAGCTGCCGATGAGGCGCTTGACTGGGGGAACCGGCAGGCGGAAGAAGTGGAAAACCAGTATTTTGAAAAAATGGAAAAAAGCGGTATCCAGGTAATCCGGCTGACAGACGAACAACGGGCTGAATGGAAACAATATGGTATTAAAAGCTGGGATAAATTTGAAGCGATCATCGGCAAAGAGAACATGGATAAAATCCGCAGCCATGTACAAAATTAATTATAATATTTAGGGACAGGCGTTTTGGTCACCCAAAGGGCCTGCCCTTTAATAACCCTTAAGGTTCCTATGAAACAAGCAATACAAACACTTTATGCCGGTTTGAAAATGATTGAGGATAACTGCCGGATCTTAACCATTATTCTGATGACCGCGATTATTTTTATTCAAGTCGTCGCCCGCATCGTATTTAAATGGTCTTCGCCGGCAATGGAAGAGGCTGCCCGTTTTATAATGATCTGGTCAATTTTTATCGGCGCCGTGGTCAGCACACGGGAAGATTCCCATATCCGCATGGGTGGATTTGCAAAATCTGTCCGGTCCAGAGCTCTTTTTAACGTCGCCTCCAAACTGACGACCTTTTTATTTTTATGTGTCTTTGTAAAGTGGTCTTATGATTATGCCATACACTCCCATTCCAGAAGAATGAATTCAATTGTTTTAAATGTACCCTTGATTGTGGTTCATTCATGTTTTCTAATCACCGGAACATTGATGGCGCTGCATACGTTCATCCATTTCATAAAAAAAGCAACTGCAGCATGGAAACTGTTTTTTAAGGAGGCAGATATATGACGACGCTGTTGATTCTGACCGGTGTAACCATTCTATTGCTTTTGTCTGGTTTTCCTTTATTTGTCTGTTTCGGCCTGGGCAGTCTGGCAATGATATTGGTTTTGGAGATGAACCCAGGGTTTGCCGTTCCAGCCATTTTCTCGGGGCTAAACTCATTTGTGCTCATGGCCATCCCTTTTTTCATATTCGCAGGCGGCGTGATGACCGCAGGTGGGATATCCTCCAAAATCGTTTCCTTTGCCAATGCTGTTGTGGGAAGGTTTAAAGGCGGGCTGGGAGTGGTTACGATTACTTCATCTGCCTTGTTCGGGGCCATTTCCGGATCTTCTTCATCTGCTGTGGCCACCATCGGTATGACGATCTTGCCGCAGATGGAAAAATACGGCTATAAAAAAGAGTATGCCACAGCACTGGTTGCCTGTTCAGGCATCCTGGGGCAGCTGATTCCGCCCAGCATACCCATGATTTTATTCGGCATGGTCACCAACACCTCGGTCGCAGGATGTTTCCTTGCCGCGGCCGGCCCCGGTCTGCTGATCATTATTGTCTACGCTATTATTAACTATGTCTATTGCCGGCAGCATCCGGAAATCCGGACACTGGACAAAATATCTCCTTCTGAACGGATTAAGCAGATTGCACATTCAACCCGGAAATCATCATTGGCACTATTTATGCCGATTCTTGTGCTGGGCGGTATATACGGTGGTTTATTCACCCCCACTGAAGCCGGATGTGTAGCGGTTGTCTATGCCATCGTTGTGGGGGTCGGCACAAAAAAACTGACAATGGATGCGTTTAAAAAGGCTGCTGAAGAAACCGCAAGCATTGAAGGGGCTATTGTTTTTATTATTGCCTTTATCATTGTGATGTCCCGGATCTTTACCTATGAAAGACTGCCGGAAGCCATTGCCGAGGCCATGCTGAATCTGACCGAGAATAAGATCGCATTACTGTTATTGATTAATCTGTTTATGATCATCATGGGTATGATCATGGATGACATCAGTTCCATGCTCATTGCTGCCCCTCTGCTGTATCCTTTGTTTATGAGCCTTGAAGTCCACCCGTTCCAGATGGCGGCCATCCTGGCCATTAACCAGGGAAGCGGTCAAATGACGCCCCCGGTGGCTACCAATTTATTCACTGCCTCAAGGGTTGCCAACGTCCCGGTTGCCAGTTTTATCAAATACTGTTTGCCGTTTCTTTTGCTGGGCAGTCTGCCTGTATTGATTCTGGTGACATTTATACCGCAGATATCGCTTTATTTGCCGACCCTGTTGCTGGGCGGATAGACCCGAATATCTCATGAAAATCACATTACTATATGAAGTAATTTATATAAAAGATG